>DATCKT010000318.1:0-4499 GCA_036562195.1 Limnochordales bacterium | reverse complement strand
CTACCTGTTGACCACAGGGCTGTAGGCGATACCGGTTTCGCAGAAACGAAGCATCTCCTCCGGCTCCAGGCCCGCCAAGCCGACCCGCTCGAGGCTGCGCCCTTCCCGGCGCAGATCCCTCCCCAGCGCCGCCGACGCCAGCGTGATCACGCTGTTGGTCACCGGCATTTCCAGTCCCAGCTGCTGGCCCAGTTCGGCGATGGGCACAAGGCCGTACGGCAGGTCCTCGGTCAAGTAGCGGTGCTCCAGGGTATCGGGCGCGCGGGCGGGTCCCCAGATGGGCGAGTTGTGGGTGATCTCATACAGGCTGTCTCCCTTCAAACCCTGATGGCCGTAGAAGCGGAGGTACCACTCCAGCAGCGAAACCGGCTCCAGCCCCAGCCGCCGCACCACGGCCAGGCGCTCGGCGTCCACGGCCTCCGTCACACGGCCGACCGAAGGGGTGAAACCCTCATGGTCAAAGCTCCAGTCGCCGCCCATGTGCTCGATGCGCCCGGCGTTCATCAGCACCTGGGCTGGGTGGGCCACGTGGTTGATGTTGTTCAGGCTCGTAAACAGCACATTGGCCACGGGCTCAAGCTCGTAGAATTCGGCCAGCGCCGCGGCCACCGCCCGCGTGTCTCCGGCCGGAATCGCGGCCACGGGCAGTCCCCGTTTGGCGCCTCGGATCCAGACGCCTTCGGGGCCGTCCTTCTTGCAGGCAAAGACGAAGGAGCTGCACTCCGCAATGATAGGCACTTCATCGCGGCCAAACTCCCGCAGCGCCCGCAAGAACACCAGGGCCCCGCCGAAGCTGCCCGGCATGAGCACCACCGTCTGTTCCGGACGCAGGTGGGGCGCCAAGACCCGGGCCATCGCTTCCTGGCCGTAGGCGGGCACCGCCATCAGCACCAGCTGGCTGCCGTCCAGCGCCTCCGCCGGATCGGTGGTCACGGCCTCAAGGCGCGCAAGCCCCTCTCCCCGCACGCCGCGCACTCGTATCCCGCCCGCGGCGCGCACGGGAGCCAGCGCCGCTTCGAACCGGGGCAAGTCAAACAGGCGCACCCGCACGCCCCGCAGCGCCAGGTCCGCCGCCAGCCCGAAGCCGGCGTTTCCTCCGCCCACCACGGTAAACCGTCGCCCATCGGTCATGCGCACAACCACCCCTTGGGTTCCCGGGTTTTTACCGTTAGTGTTGGCAAAGGTGGGGCATGTATAGAACAGCGGTTGGATCGGGGCGGCCGCCGCGCAGGACCCGTATCCCCGGGCAACGACGTGCCGGTGACGCTGGAAACCGACCGGGGGAACCAGCGGACAAGCCTGCGGGCGCCCCCTATACCGCAGCGAAGGAGCCGGGAGCATGGAGCTAGCGGCCATCGCCAATGCGGCCGTCGTCACCGGCGACGGCGAGACGTTTTACGGACAAGCGACCGTGTACATCCGCGGCGACCGCATTGAAGCCGTCGAGCCCGGCCGCCTCGACCCGTCGGGCGTAGCGGAGTTGGCCCGCCACCGGCACGTGATCGACGGTTCAGGCCTGGTGGCGTGGCCTGGGCTGATCAACCACCACACCCACGGCACGGTGCCCGGGCCACTGTTTCCTTCGGGCGAGCCCGCCTTGCCCATCGAGCAGGTGCGGCGCAACCTGGACCGCCATCTGTCCGAGGGCGTCACGACGCTGGTGAACGTAGACGGGTTCGCCCTGCCCGCGGAAGCGGCCCTGGTGGCGGACCATCCCATGCGGGTGCTTTTGGCCACGGCGCATTTGCCGGCCGCCTTCAAGGCGGCGGACCTGGTCTCCGGCAGAGGCCTCGGGCCGGAACACCGGGCCGCCACGGTGGAGGGAATGCTGGCTGCGGGCGCGGTGGCCATCGGCGAGATCGGCGCCGGCCACACGCTGGGCGGCGGCGGGCAGGATTACCTCTACATCCCGCGGGCCATCGAAGCCGCCACGGGCCGCCGCGTCACGCCCGAACAAGCCCGGGCCCTGAAGCTGGCCACCCTAGGCAGGCGGCTCGATCCGGCCGCCTTTGACCAGGAGGAGACAGCCCGGGTTCTCCAAGAGATCGGCCTCGACGATGTGCTCGACCCCGATGGCGTGCGAGAACTGGTAGCCCGTTCTGTTCTGCCGCCGGTATCTACCGCCCTCGCGGCCTTTGACGAGGCGGCCCAGTTGGCGGCCCGCTACGGCGTCGCTGTGATTTTCCACAACTCGGCTCCCTCGGCCGACCGGGTGCTCGCCATGGCCCGGCGCTACGGCCGCAGCACGGCGCGGGTCATCGCCGCTCACTCCAATCACGACACCTTCACCGTCGCCGACAGCGTCGAAACCGCCCGGCGCTTGCGGGAAAAGGGCGCTTGGGTGGACTTGGCGACCTTCTCCTTGAGCCCTTTGGCTAGGGAAAAGATGGGCGACTTCCGTGAGTACTTTGACGCCCTGGCGGCCGCGGGCCACGCGCAGCTCCTTTCCACCGACTACAACGGCGGGTACTGGGACGGAATCCCATTGGCCATCGCCCGTATGGTGCAGCGCGGGTGGGCCAGCCTCCCTCGAGCCG
Source organism: Limnochordales bacterium (assembly GCA_036562195.1). Taxonomy (GTDB): domain Bacteria; phylum Bacillota; class Limnochordia; order Limnochordales; family ZCTH02-B6; genus ZCTH02-B6. Next base: position 1,962 of record DATCKT010000318.1, on the reverse strand, counting down.
TCGCCATGGCCACCGCCAACGTGGCCGACGTTCTCGGGCTCTCAGACCGGGGGCGCCTGCGACCAGGCCTGCTGGCGGACCTGACCCTGGTCCAAGCCGAGGATCTGTCCCGCGTAGAGGCCGTCCTGGTCGGCGGCAGGGTCGTGTATGATACGCCACGCCATGAGAACGGGCGGGGACCAGCCGCGCCCCGTGGACGCCGCCCGCGTTCCACCTAGGCGGTAAACGTCGCCGCGGATATATATAAGAAGCGGGACCGGCACTGCCGACCCCGCCGCTGACTTGGCTGCCCGCGATCCTACTCGGTCTGCGGGAGCGGCGCCGGGCTTTCCTGCAGCACCACGGCCACCAGGGCCGAAGGGTCTAGACCGAGCTCCAGCTCGGCCGCGGCCAGCACCAGAGCAAGAAACACAACTTGGTCCTCGTCGTCTACGGATCCGGCGATAAGCGGCTCCACAAGCACCCCGTCGCTAGTGACACCGATGGCGGCGGTGACGCGGTCGCCACCGGGCAGCACCAGGGTAACGGTCGTGGCCCGGATGATGGAGAGATCCCCCGGTGGGTTGTCCCGGTCCTCGGCAGGCCCGTACAGGGCCACGCTCAGCCCGCATTCCACCCGTGAGGTTTCAAGGTCGCCGATGACCGACAGCCGGCCGTTTTCCTCCCGGTAGACCGGCAGCGTCTTGCTCTCTCGTCGCCGGTGTTCTCTCCCGGCGTTTCACCGGTCCCATGGGGGCTCGCTTGCGGCTCCTGCGGCGCGCCCTGCGGCGGCGCCTGCGTGCCCGCATTCTTGCCTTCCCCAACGAGCACCGCCTGGCCCAGCACCTGGTTCGCGTCGTAGGGACCCTGAATTTCCTAGCCGGTCCCACCATACGTGTTTCCGTCGTACGTCTCGTCCCGGTCGAACACTTCCACCGTGAGCGGCGCCAGCAAGACCCGCAAGAGCGGCGTCGTGGCAAAGAAGCTGGCGATCACGTCGCCCCCTGCGTTCTTGCCGATCAACCCACCGACGGAAGCGGAGCCGCTGACGACGCTGGTGGTGTAGGTGCGGCGGACGCTCGCGCCGGTCAACTCCCCGACGAGGCCGCCGACGTTCATCGTCCCCGTGACGCTGCCCGCGGCGTAGGCATCGCTCAGAGTTGCGGACAGCTCTCCGGCCAAGCCGCCTACCCACTCGCTGCCTTCCACGGCCCCGCTGAAGTACACCTGGCTGACCTCCGACGAGCCCGCGAGCTGGCCGGCCAGGCCGCCCACGTACGAAGTGCCCGTAACGGCGCCCAGCGCGTAGGCAAGGCTCACGCTCCCGTCGCTCCGTCCAGCCAAGCCTCCGACGACGGACCCACCGGACACGCCGCCCTCAAACGACACCCAGCTCATGCTGCCCTGGCTCTGGTTGTGGCCCACAAAGCCGCCGACGGTCTCATCGCCGGTGACCTGGCCCGCAGCCCACGCGCGCGCGACGCTGCCGGCATTGGCCCCCAGCAGCCCGCCGACCACCGTGCCGCCCACAACCTGCACCGCTGTGGCTGACACGTCCGACACACTGCCCTGACTGTTGCCTACGAGGCTCCCGACGCGGTTCTTTCCGTGCACGACGGCACCCGATAGGATGAGGTTGACAATCGAGCTGGTCTCTCCGGTGAAACCAAACAGGCCCACATCGTCGTCCTCCGGCCGGCTGATCACCAGACCCGCGATCTCATAGCCGCCGCCGTCCAGCGATCCGGCAAAAGGATTCGCCGCATCGCCGATGGGCTTGAAGCCGGCGCAGGTATCGCCATCGCAGTTCCAGTTCCCGGTTCCGCTCGCGTCGATGTCGCTGGCCAGCACAAACCGCCGGTCCAACAGTTCCGCCGACGCCATGCCCTGCAAGCCGTAAATGTCCGTGATGCGGTAGGGCTCGTCCTTGCTCCCCTCGCCGCCCGTCACCCGCAGCAACGTCCCGCCCGTCAGGCGGAAGTC
>DATCKT010000314.1:0-12988 GCA_036562195.1 Limnochordales bacterium | reverse complement strand
ACCCTCCTGGCCCGCTGCGTCACCGTCGTAGCCCGCTGCGTCTCCCTCCCGGCCCGCTGCGTCACCGTCGTGGCCCGCTGCGTCTCCCTCCCGGCCCGCGGCGTCACCCTGCCGGCCGGCTGCGTCAGGCTCCTGGTCCGCTGCGCGCCGGCCGCAGCCCCAACCGCGCCTCGCGCTTGCAATACCTAGCAGCACTAGGTATACTCAAGGCATGAACATCGACCGTGACCTCATTGCCGCCTCAGTGACCCCGCTCCTCCTGTCGCTCCTGGAGCAAGAGGAGTCCTACGGGTACCGCCTCATCCAGCGGGTCAAGCAGTGTTCGGACGGCGCCCTCGAGTGGTCCGAGGGCATGCTGTACCCCGTCCTGCACCGCCTGGAGAAGCGCGGCCTCATCATATCGCACTGGAAAACGGCCGACAACGGCCGCCGCAGAAAATACTACGCCTTGACGGAGAAGGGGCGTCTCGAACTCGAACGCCAAAAACGCGAGTGGCACGTGGTCGCCTCGGCCTTGCGCCGCAGCGGGTTTCCTGTGCCCCTGGAGGCGAGCCTGGGACAATGACCGACATCGAAACCGAAATGGCATCGTGGCGCAAGGCCTTGCAAGAGACCGCCCACCTGCCCGAAGAAACCATCCAGGAACTGGAAGACCACCTGCGGGACGAAATCGAGGCTTTGACAAAGGCCGGCCTGCGGCCTGACGAGGCGCTGCTGATAGGGTTCCGGCGGCTTGGAAACGCCGGGGAGCTCGCCCGCAGCCTGGCCGAAGTCGATGCCGACCGACTGTGGAAACACCTGTTTGACACCGGGCCCTCGCACGGCCCCGTGCGCACCCGTGAGGTCTTGTGGGTGATCGCCGCCGCGCTCTTGGCCGCACTCCTGGGCAAGATCCCCCTGGCCTTCGGGGTTCCCATGCAAGGCGCCGGTTTGGCGGTATACGCCCGCAACCTGTCCCTGTTCGTCGCCCCAATCCTGATGGCCGGTTTCGCCGTAAAGCAGCGGTTTGGCGAAGGCATCCGGGCCACGCTCTTTGGGCTGACGCTGGCCGCCGCGCTGGCGGCCAACTTGTATCCGTTCGAGCCGTATGGCGACACGTCGTTCCTGTTTGCGCTCCACCTGCCGCTGCTTTTGTGGCTCGGCGTGGGGCTGGCCTACTGCGGCGACGACTGGCGGACCGTGCGGGCGCCTGTGGACTTCATCCGGTTTACCGGCGAGTTCGTCCTGGACTCGGTGCTCATTCTGTGCGGCGTCGTCGTCTTTGTAGGCCTCATCGCGGTCACGTGCGAAGCGCTGCGCATCCCGCAAGACCCGTGGATTCAGGAGTACGTGGCGTTCAGCGGCCTGCTGGCCACCCCCGTCGTGGCCAGCTACCTCGTGGATCGCAAGCGCAGCCTCATCGAAAACCTGGCGCCGGTACTGGCCAAGATTTTCATCCCGCTCTTCCTCGTCATGATCACGGGTTTCATCGTCGCCATGGCGGTGCAGCGCACCAACATCGTCGAGGACCGAGAGATGCTCATCGTCATCGATGTGCTCCTGCTGCTGGTGGTGGGCATGATCCTGTACGATCTGTCGGCGCGCAGCGAAGCGGAGCCGTTCTCCTTCTCCCACGGGATGAACCTGGCGCTCATTGCGGCGGCCATTGTCGTCGACGTCGTGGCGCTGTACGGCATCCTGACCCGCCTGAGCGACTACGGCTTCACCCCTAACCGCACGGCCGCCCTCGGCGAGAACGTCCTCCTCTTGGGAAACCTGATCGGCCTCGGTACCGCCTACGTCCGCTTTGCGCTGGGGCGCGGAAACCTGTCGCTGCTTTGGAGATGGCAGGTCGGCTACCTGTGGGTGTACGCGGCCTGGTTCCTGTTCGCCGTCTTTGGATTTCCGCCGCTCTTTGGCTTTCAATAACCAGACCCGCAACCGGTCCCCGTTGGTGACGGAGCGGGGGTCGCCGCGGGGTCGGAAAATGCCTCCCGCGGCGGTCCCGTTTTATCGAGTCCGAGGCTGGATCCAATGGAACCGGTACAGCGCGAGGAAGTATTCGGCCTCCTTACGAGTTAGCTGTGGGCTTCCGTAGCCATCGTAGAAAGCATCGATGGATGAGCAGCGCCGCGCGCGTCTACGCGTCCGGCGGCTGCTGCTGCTCGCTGCGCAGTTCCAGCGACGAGATGCGGGATTCCATCTCGGCCTGCCAAAAGCCGCGCGCCCTGCGCTCGGCTTTCATGTCGTGCCGTATCGCATTGATGTCGCCCTTAAGCTCTGCTTTGACCGCGTCGATCTTCTCGTCCACCCGTCGGATCGCATGGCGCAGTTCGTCTCGGATACCGTGCATCTCCGCACGCAGTTCATCCCGGATGCTATGCATCTCCGCACGCAGGTCGTCCCGAATGCGATACATCTCCTCCCGCTGTTCACGGAAGCCTTGCATGGTGAAAGACCGCAGATTGCCGACGATGCCGATCAATTGGGTGACCATTTCACCGGTCCGATCGACCTCGCCGCGCAGTTTCTTTACCTCACCGCGCAGTTCAGCAAGGCCACCGTGTATTTCGTTGACCTCACCACGCAGTTCGTTGAGACCACCACGTAGTTCGTTGACCTCGCCGCGCAGCTCGTTGAGGCCACCGCGTAGTTCGTTGACCTCGCCGCGCAGCTCGTTGAGGTCACCGCGTAGTTCGCTGACCTCCCGGCGCAGTTCGTTGACGTCACCGCTTAGTTCGCTGACCTCGCAGCGCAGTTGGTTGAGGTCACCGCGTAGTTCGCTGACCTCGCCGCGCAGTTCGTTGAGGCCACCGCGTAGTTCATTTACCTCATCGCGCAGCTCGTTGAGGCCACTGCGGACTTCATTGACCTCCCCGCGCAGCTCGTTGACCTCAACACGCAGACCCTGGACATCACCGCGAAGCTCCTTGAACTCACCGCTTAACGCCTCGAGACGTTCGCCGAGCTTGAGAAGAAGCCGGCGGGATTCGGCGTCCAACGATGATCCCTCCATGGGCTTGTGGGTGATGCGCGGAGAAGTGTGGGAAGAATCGATTTCGCCCCCGCTCCCTCCGGTCCTCTAGCAGGAACAGGAAATACCGCGATTTGCAGTAGGTGCGGGGTTCACGTCTGCATCGAGCGCGGCGTTGGGGAGGACGGCGTCAAAAGAAGTCATAAAGCCCAGGGGATGAGCTTGCCATGGTCCCAACCCCTGGGCTGCACACCGCTTTACCGACCCGCCGCGGCGCCCCAGCGTGTGGTGGGTGTCGGCCCGCCGCCTCGACGGCGAGCGACCAAACCTGGCTCTCCTGCGTCCCACCGGAACGTAACGACGGCAAGGACCAGGAAGCACACGGCCGACACCAGCAGCACGGCCAAGGCGCTCACGAGCGCAGCACCATCCCCCGCGGCCGCGGCCTGCAGGGCACTGACGACATGATTCGCCGGCATGAGGCGGCTGACCACCCTGACCCATTCGGGCGCACCGCCGAGGGAGTAGAACATCTCGCTGGCGAACACCTGCGGCAAGAGAAACAGGTTATTGTACAAGGCCACCTGGTTCTCGTTATTGCCCAGGTTTCCCAGGAGAACCCCCATCGGCAGGAAGCACGCCGCTCCCGCCGCCAGCACTGGCACCGCCAGCACAGCGGTCCACCAGCTCCCAGGCAAACCGTACACCACGGCTCCAACGGCGGCCACCACCACCCCGCTCGCCAGAGTCAGCAGCCCGCGGGCACTAGCCAAGGCAATGACAAAACCCGGAATGCGGAATGGCGTCGCCCGCAGCAGCTTGTAGACGCCGCGGGTGCGCTGACGCATGACCTCGAAGCCCGTTCCCGACAAGCTGAAACTCATGGTACCGAGGGCCATGAGTCCGAGGATCAACCGGCGACGGTCGTCCGGGTCCGGAAACACCGTGCCCAATCCAAAGAGCAGCGCCAACGGTGCCAGAATGGCCCAGAAGAGCGAGATTCGGTCCCGCAGCGCCCCCCGCAGCAGTGTGCACCAAGTCACCCACATCGTTCTGCAGCCTCCTCCGGAACCAGCTTCAGGTACAGTTCTTCCAGGGTGGCCACGCCGTGCGCGGCCATGACGGAGCCGGGCGTACCAGCGGCTCGTACCCTGCCCCCAGCGATGAGCAGGACGCGATCGGCCAGCTTCTCCACTTCCTCCATGTCGTGGGATATGAAGACCACGGCGGTGCCCTCGTCGCGGATCCGCCGGATAATGGACCGGATCTCGTGTCGCGCCCGCGGGTCCAGGGCAGCCGTGGGCTCATCCAGGAAAACGACCTTCGGGTCGTGCACCAGGGCGGCGGCGATAGCCAGCCGCTTCTGCTGACCGCCCGACAGGCGAGCCGCCTCGGTGTGCGCCGCTTCCGCGAGACGGCACTGGGCGAGAAGGGCCCGCAGCCGCTCGTCGCTGAGGCGGACGCCGTAGAAGCTGGCGAACAACTGCAGGTTCTCGGCGGCAGTCAAACCCGGAAAGAACGGCGTGTCCTGCAGTTGCACGCCGATCTCGCGGCGCGGGGCGGCCGTCCAGTATGTCACCGTGCCCGCGTCCGGGCTCCGCAGCCCCAGGATCATCTCCAAGGTGGTGGATTTGCCGGCGCCGTTGGGCCCAATGACGGCCAGCACCTCGCCGGCCACCACGTCCAGGTCGACCCCGTCGACTACGGTGCGGCCGCCGTAACGCTTCGTCAGGCCCCGGGCGCTGATCAGGATGGTCATCGTCTCACTCCTTCTTTGTTGGTTTACCCTTGTGGTTAACCTTGGTGATCCGCCCTCGCTCCGCAGCTCGAGCTGGCAAACCGGCTGGCGCTCCCCGGCGCCCCGTTGGCGGGTCCAGGTGCGGGTTGTCGTTGGCGCTCCACTCGCCCGCAGGGGGAACCTGCCAGGTTTCTTGTGGCAAGTGAGGCAGGCGGTCGCGGATAGCCTTGAGCAGTCTCAGGTCGGCCTGAAAGTGCTCCCGGCTGTTCTGGAACAGCAGCGCCTGGATCCCAGCGGCGTCGCCGTAGCGGGCCTTGATGGCTTCCGCCTCCTCCCATTGCGCCAGGGCCCGTTCCAGGGCGTCAATCTGCTGGTCGACCGCAGCCAGCACCTCGTCTTTGGGCAGATCATGCAGGAAGGTGATGGCCGTATACAAGGTGCTCGGCAGCGTGCGGTTCGGCGTGCGCCACGCTTCGGCCAGGAGCCGCCGGAACTCGTGCTCTCCGGCCGGCGTGATGGCGTATACCGCCCGCGTGCGGTTGCCGGTCCGCTCCAAGGCTTGTTGCCGGATGAATCCTTCGTGCTCCAGCCGGTTGATGGCATGGTAGATGGAGCCCACTAAAATCCCGGCCCATTGGTCTGCGCGGGTAAGCTCCAGGTACTGCTTGATTTCGTATCCGTGCATGGGACGTTTCCTCAGCAATCCCAGGATCCAAAGCCGGACCATCGGCGCACCTCCCGCGCACCCAATACTCAACGTCATATACTCAACGTTGTATATCCTGTATTGAGTGTATGCCGTCGCCCCGGGATTGTCAAGCGGGGAAACGCGGGGGTTCGCGGGAAACGCCGCAAGCCCGCCCGGTGCCGGGCGCCCAGACCGGGCTGTGCTGGACCATCACCGCTGCCGCGTTCGCCATGGCTGTGGTAGGATCAGAAAGACCAGGCGGAAGGGGTGGGAGCGTGCGCATCGAGTACGTTCCGCAGCTTAGGCTACTCCAGGAGCTGTACCAGCAGCCCCGGGGCATGGACCGCTTCTATTGGTACCTCCAGCAGATGCTGGGCGAGGACGACGACGGGGAATTGGACGTGGTCGTGCCCATGACCGGCGCGAATCCCATGGGCCGCGAGCATTGCCTGGAGGCGGTCAATGCCCTGCTCGCCATCGATGCCGATCGCGTCGCCCAGGAGGCGGCCGCCGAAGCGCTGCCCCACTTTGCCGATGTCGACGTTACGGTCAGGCTCTCCGTCACGCTGTTGGACGATCTGAAGGGAGGCTGGACCAACCGCTACCTCACCGAAGCCGGCATGCGCATGTGCACCGACCCGCGCCTCGAGCGCGGCGCCATCCGTCGGCGGCAGTTCGTGGTCGTGCCCTGCTGGACCAGCGAAACCTATACCCCTGACCGGGTCCGGGCGCTGACGCGGGCTTGTCTGTACCGCTTCGCCCACCTCTACCAGCACGGCCTCCCCCGCACGCTGCGGGACATCATGACGCTGGATGGGAAGGCCCGGGCCTTCGCCGGCGAGCGGCCGACCCTAAGTGAGGAAGAGCTGGAGTACACGGCTCACGTCCTCGCGCCCCACATGGACAGCGAGTCCTTCCCCATCCAGTTCGCCTGCCTGTATGGCGACGAAGCGGCTCGGCAGGTCGGCTACGCACCCCAGGGATTGAGCGCCTACGCCGGCTGGGAGCTCGCCCTGGACATGGCACTCAAGCGCCAGTCAACCGCATCCGCGCCAACCTGGCCGTGATGAACAAGTTCATCGAGTAGGGTGGACGCCAGGCCGGTTGGTGGTCTCGAGGTGCTTGACATATACGAGCTCGGGATCACCGGGATCCAGGTTTTCGATGTAGCCGCTGAGGGTATAGCCTGACTTGGCGAGGAGCAGCTGCATGGGCTTGTTGGAGAGGTTGGTGGACGTAAACAGCTTGGGCGTCCGGCAGAGGGACTCCAGATGCTCCAACAGGGCCCGCCCCACCCCAGAGCGGCGGTGAGCTTCGGCCACATAGAGCATCTCGACCATGCCGTTGCCGTAGAAGGAGTACGTGAGCACCGTGTAGCCGACCGGAGCCCCGCCCCGTTGGGCCACGTAGCATTGGCCCGCTTGGATGGCCCTGTGAATGTAATCCACGCGGCGGCTGTCGCGCTGGGCGACCGCATCGAACGCCGTCAGCGCCGCGGCGTCCGCGGGTGTGGCCTCCCGGATGCGGACCGGTGGGCCGTCTGTGCCGTGCTGGATGATGCCGTCCTTGCGCTGCATGGAATCCTCCGCCCGCTACATGAAATCGGATTCTATGGTAAGGCCTCCCCTGGCGGCCCGGCGTCAGGCCGCTTGTGCGGCCGCGTGCTCGACCCTCGCGTGCGGCCGTCCTGTTCGGCCCTCGTGCGGGGACTGCCCCGCGGTCTAGCGGCTTTACCGTGGCCTCATTGGGAAACCTGCCCGCCGCGGAAGAGGCGCTCCGACGGGCTTTTGGGACCCGTCGAGGTGCGTCACCTCAACCAAGCGAAGAAGTCGAAGAACATGAGGGCGTCCACCAGCAGGTAGAAGCCGACGATGCCGATGATCCACAACGCTGCCTCCTGGCCTGTGCGCTCCAGCTTCGCCCGCCACGCCTGCATGCGCTGATCCATCCGGTGGCCCAGCACAAGGCTAAGGATTAGCAGCACGACCGGCGGCGCAACAAAGACAAGGTTGTAGGCCAACAGTGCCGGCAGCCACTGGTGCACGGGCCACTGCAAGTACGACAGCAGCCCGGTCGCGGCCAGGTACGGCACCGCCGTGGTCAACTCCGCCACCGTGACGGCCGCGCCCAGGGCAAAGAGCCCCACCAGGGTGGCCGTGCTGGCCGCCCGCTGGCCCGTCTCCCGGTTGTCGGATTTGACCGGCCGGAAGCTGTACACCAGCATCAGGGCGCCGACCACCAACTGCACGGCATAGGAGCCTGGGCTCCGAAGCGCGTCCTCGAACCGATCCAGCAGCACGCCGAAACCCAGCACCAGCAGAATCCCGATGGTCAGGTAGGTCACGAACACGCCGGCGATGTACGCCGTCACCGTCCGGGCCGGGTCCGGCCGGCGCAGCAGGTACAAGGTGGCCAACAGCGCCGACGGGTTGATGCTGTCCAGCAGGGCCAAGCCCAAGAGGGCCAGGGCTGGGTTGGTCCACTCTTGCGCAGGACTCACGCCGCCTCACCTCCAAAGAACCTGTCCCTTTGGCTCACGCCGTCTCCGGGGCGCATCCCACCTTCCGCTCGGTAACCCCCTACGACGAAACCGCGCTGTGTGTCTCCGTGGTGAACGTGTGCTCCGCGGGCCTTTTCCAGACGCTGGTGCCCACGGAGATGCAGGGGCGGGTGTTCGCCGTGCGCAGCTCCATCTCCCAGGCGGCCGCGCCCGTGTCCCTGGCGCTGGTGGGCGCGGTATCCTCCACCATCGCCCCGCACACGCTGCTCCTGGTGGGCGGCGTGCTGGTGGCTGTCGGCGGGCTGCTCGGGTATGCGGTGCCGGGACTGTCCCGGGCGGAGTGAGGCCCCCGCGCCTCGGCCGTGGGCCGGCGCCTGCGTCGTGCCCGGGACGCCGGCTGTACCCTGGGGCCGGCACCATGCCCTCGGGACCGCTACTCCGTCGCCCAGCCCAGCGAGCGCTCCACCGCGCGCCGCCAGCCGCTCAAGAGCTCGGTGCGGCGGGCATCCTCCATAGCCGGCTCGAAGCGCCGGTCCAGGTGCCACCGGGAGCGGATGTCGTCCCGGCTCTGCCAGACGCCGGCGGCCAAGCCGGCCAAGTAGGCCGCGCCCAGGGCCGTGGTTTCGGTGACGCCCGGCCGCTCCACGGGCACGTTCAGAACATCCGCCTGGAACTGCATGAGGAAGTCGTTTACCGCCGCGCCGCCGTCCACCCGCAGCGCCCGCAGCGGCACGCCTGCGTCCTGCTCCATGGCGCGCACCACGTCCACCGTCTGGTAGGCGATGGCTTCCAGCGCCGCCCGGGCCACGTGGGCTCGGGTCGTGCCCCGGGTGATGCCGATGAGCAGGCCCCGGGCGTAGGGGTCCCAATAGGGGGCGCCCAGGCCGGTGAAAGCGGGCACCAGATACACGCCGCCCGTGTCCGGCACCGACAGCGCCAGCGCCTGCGTTTCCGCGGCGTTGCCGATGATGCCGAGCCCGTCCCGGAGCCACTGCACCGCCGCGCCGGTCACGAAGACGCTGCCCTCCAGGGCGTAGCTCACCCGGCCGTCCACGCCCCAGGCAACCGTTGTCAAGAGGCCATGTTGCGACGCGACGGGCTGGTCGCCGGTGTTCATGAGTAGGAAACTTCCGGTGCCGTAGGTGTTCTTGGCCATGCCGGCGTCGAAGCACGCCTGGCCGAACAGCGCCGCCTGCTGGTCGCCGGCGATACCGCCGATGGGAATGGGCGCGCCCAGCAGGTTCCGATCGGTTTCGCCGTAGATGTGGCTGGACGGCAGCACCTGGGGCAGGATGGCCCGAGGGACGCGCCCGAACAGCTCCAGCAGCTCCTCGTCCCACGCCAAGGTGTGGATGTTGAAAAGCATGGTGCGGGAGGCGTTGCTGTGGTCGGTGGCGTGCACCCGCCCGCCCGTCAGCCGGTACACCAGCCACGAATCAATGGTGCCAAAGGCGATCTCGCCCCGTTCGGCCCGGGCCCGCAGGCCGGTCACGTTGTCCAGCAGCCAGGCGATCTTGGTGGCGCTGAAGTAGGGGTCCAGCACAAGGCCCGTTTTCTCCCGCACCAGCGCCTCCGCGCCCTGGCCCTTGAGCGCATCGCACATGCCCGCGGTGCGGCGGTCTTGCCACACGATGGCCGGCGCCACCGGCCGGCCCGTGGCCCGCTCCCACAGCACCGTGGTTTCCCGCTGGTTGGAGATGCCGATGGCGGCCACGTCTTCCGGCGCCACCCCGGCCTGCGCCAGGACGCCACGGGCCGTGCCGAGCTGGGTCGCCCAGATCTCCTCCGGGTCGTGCTCCACCCAGCCGGGCCGGGGGTAATGCTGCCGGAACGGCTGTTGCGCGATGGCTACCGCACGGCCCTGCTCATCAAACAGTATAGCCCGGGAGCTGGTGGTCCCTTGGTCCAGGGCCAACACCCAGCGCTTGCCCACCTGTGGACCCTCCTTGTCCCTTGCGTGCACGCCGCTGGAGCGGGGAACGGCTCAGGCCGAACGCGCCGTCAGCCACGCCCGCAGCCGGGCCGGGTCGTCGGTAATGATCCCGTCAACGCCCACGCGGACCAGGTGCTCCCACGCGTCCGGGTCGTTCGCGGTCCAGACGTTGACCGTACGGCCGGCCGCCCGCGCCTTGGCCATGAACGCCCCGTCCGCCACACCCCAGTGGGGGTGGAGCACCGTCCCCGGCAAGTCGCCCAAGGCCACCGGGTAGTGGCCGAAAAGGGCAGCGATGGCCACCCGGGGCTCCAGCGCCTGCACCCGCAGCAGGCTTTCATGGTCGAAGGAGGACACGATCAGCTGATCCAGCGGAAACCCTGTGCGCCGCACGGCCACCAGCAGCCGCTCCTCGATGCCGGGGTAGCGGTAGGGCAAGTTCTTGATCTCCGCGTTCACAAACGCCCGGCCCCGGGCCAGGTCCAACACCTCTTCCAAGGTGGGAATGCGCTCGCCGGCAAACCGCGGCGCAAACCAGCTTCCCGCGTCCAGCTGCTTCAGCTCGGCCAACGTACGGTCCTTGACCATGCCGTCGGCCCCCGTGGTGCGTTTCAAGGTTTGATCGTGGATGACGACCAGCTGGCCGTCCTTGGTCAGTTGAAAGTCCAGCTCCAGCCCGTCGGCGCCCGCCTGCAGCGCCAAAGCGAAGCTGGCCATGGTGTTTTCCGGCGCGACGGCGGCCGCGCCGCGGTGGCCGATGACGTATGGCATGCCCGCCCCTCCGTCTCTGAACCGTGCAAGACCTTCGCTCACAGCCGCCAAGGGCAGCGGAGCACCCCCCGCCGCGCTCTGCCTACGTTGCGCCTCCTGCCAGATCCTCCTGAGCTTGCCATCCCCGCCGGAACCGGGTATATTGAATTCACCTTTTCTTCAAGATATTCCGTTTCGAAACAGCACGCCGGGAAGACCTGGCGGTGAGCACGGTGAACGACGCGGCCGTATGAGCAAAAGCCAACTCGGCATTCGGAAGAGTCAACCCGACACCAAGAGGAGCCGAACCAGCGCGTAGAGCAGCCAAACCGGCATCTGTAAGGAGGCGATCCGCCATGACCCGGGAAACGCCCACCGGCGGGGCGGCCACCACCCACCGGACGGCGGGCGTGCACCACATCACGGCCTTGGCCAGCGACCCCCAGGCCACCGTGGACTTCTACGCCGGGGTGCTGGGCCTGCGGCTGGTGAAGGTCACCGTCAACTTCGACGCCCCCGACATCTACCATTTTTATTTCGGCGACGAAACCGGCAAGCCCGGCACGGCCATGACCTTTTTCCCCTACCGCGGCGCGCCCCGGGGACAGGTAGGCGGAGGGCAGGTGGGCTGGACGACCTTTGTGGTCCCCCCGGACACGCTGGACTTCTGGGCCCGGCGCTTGGCCAAGTTCCGCGTCGCCGTGGAGCGGGTGCACCGGTTTGGCGAAGACTTTTTGCGCTTTGCGGACAACGACGGGCTGCAGCTGGAGCTGGTCGCCCGTGCAGAGGGCCCGCCCAGCACCTGGTCCTTCGGCGGCGTGCCGACGGACAAGGCCATCAAGGGCTTCGGCGGAGCGGTGCTGTACAGCCGGGCGCCGGAGCAGACGCTGGACCTGCTTGAGACCTTGCTGGGCCTTGAGCGGGCCGGCACGAGCGAGGACGGCCGGTACGTGCGCCTGCGGGCCCGGGGCGAACTGGGCCAAATCATTGACGTCCAAGCCGAGGCGGTGCCGGCGGGGACGGGCGGCGCCGGCACGGTGCACCACATCGCCTGGCGGGCGGCCACCCAAGCCGAACAAGAGCACTGGCGCCGGCAAGTCGTCGCGATGGGCCTGGACGCGACCCCCGTCGTCGACCGCCAGTACTTCAGGTCCATCTACTTCCGGGAACGGGGCGGGATCCTGTTTGAAATCGCCACCGACGGGCCCGGTTTCGCCGTGGACGAGCCGGTGGAGGCCTTGGGCCAAAAGCTCATGCTGCCGCCGTGGCTGGAGCCGTACCGGGAGCGGGTGGCGGCCAACCTGCAGCCGTTCACGGTCCGCGTCTTGGACGAGGACCGGACGTGAAGGCCACGTTCAGGCCGGGAGTAGGCTGGGATTGGGCCGGGAGGGCGAACCGCGTCAGCCGATGAACAGGGTGGCGTACAAGTCGTCGAAGTCCGGCTCGTCGGCCAACAGCCGCAGGTGATAGTACAGTTCCAGCCGCTCCACGATCAGGTCCCGCACGGCGTGGATGAGCTCGGCGAAGCGGGCGTCGGCGATGCGGCCGACCCGCTGCTGGTGCCGGTAAAAATCCCGCAGGTCCAGGGTAAAGCTGACCGCGTCGGAGCGGGAGTTGGGATAGCGGCGGATGTAGGTCCAGAAGAAGAAGGAGCGGAGGTCGGTTTCGTCCACGTCCAGGAGGTGGGACGGTCCCCGGGGGTAGTCGGCCTCCAGGTACAGGACGAAGGCTTCCAAGTGCCGGATTTTACGCAAGCGCACCTTGTCGCTGACGCCCTGCGCGGCCAAGGCCCGGTCCCATTCGGCGATCAGGTCCGCGTTGCTGGGCTTGCGCAACGGCACCACCTTGCCCCGGGCGCCCGCGAGCTCGGTGTCGCTCAGGCCGAGGCGGCGGCGCTCTTGCTTCCACGCTTCCGCCACCCGTTGGGGATGCGCCAGGATGCGGGCCCGCAGGTCTCGTCGCCAGCGAGCGGCCAGGTCGTCGTAGCCGGTCCCCTCCACGGCAAGGCGGCACTCGGGCCGCGTGATGAGGTCGGCGCGGGCGATGCTCACCTCGTCCAGGCGGTTTTCGTCGCCGGCCGTGATGCGGATGCGCGGGTCCCGCCGGATGACCTCCAAGGGTGCGCAGCCCGGGGTGCGGCCGATCTGCGGAAACCGGGCGTAGGCTTCCAAGAGCAGCGACCCCAGGGAAACCGCGTGCGCGGGCAGAAGCCTTGAGGCGAGGAAGTCGGCCAGCACCTGGTCTTCGCGCGCGTCCGGGCTCTCGCGGCTGTCCCGCCGGCCCACGGTGGCCGTCAGCACCCCCGCGGCGCGTTCCCACCGCAGGATCAGGTCCAAAACGGCCTCCCCCGGGTCTTGGCCGGGGCCTTCGGCCCGCCTCGACCCGCCGGTGGCGCCCCGCCCCAGCTGGCCAGGACCGCCCGCGTC
>DATCKT010000309.1:0-15604 GCA_036562195.1 Limnochordales bacterium | reverse complement strand
GACTTCGCCCGGGCCGACGGCCGCGAGCGCATGGCCGAGGCCATCGAACGTGTCCGCCGGGCGCTGGGCCGCCGCTGCCTGCTCCTCATCGGCGACGACGAAATCGAGACCGACGATGCCATCGTCTCCGTCAACCCGTCCATGCCCTCCGAGATCGTGGGCTATGCCGGCCGGGCCCGGGTCGAGCACGTGGACCGGGCCGTCGCCGTGGCCAGCCGCGCGTTTCCGGCCTGGCGCGACACGCCGGCCGAGCGGCGGGTGGAGATCCTGCGCCGCGCCGCCCAGATCATGCGGGAGCGCCGCTTTGAGCTCGCGGCCCTCATTTGCCTTGAGGCCGGCAAGCCCTGGCGGGAGGCCGACGGCGACGTCACCGAGGCCATCGACTTCATCGAGTACTACTCCCGCCAGGCGCTGCGCCTGGCCCGGCCCATCCGCATGGCCGACCTGGCCGGCGAGATCAACCATTACCTCTATGAGCCCCGGGGTGTGGCCGCGGTCATCGCGCCGTGGAACTTCCCGCTGGCCATCCTCACGGGCATGTCCGCGGCGGCGCTGGTGACCGGCAACGCGGCGGTGCTCAAGCCCGCGGAGCAGACGCCGGTGATCGCGGCCGAGCTCGTGCGCATTTACCGGGAGGCGGGTGTGCCCGCGGGCGTCGTCAACTACCTGCCGGGCTACGGCGAGGAAGCCGGCGCCCCGCTGGTGGCCCATCCCGGCGTCCACATCATCGCCTTCACCGGCTCCCGGGCCGTGGGCCTGCGCATCCTGCAGGAAGCGGCCGTGGTCCGCGACGGCCAGCGCCACATCAAGCAGGTCATCACCGAGCTGGGCGGCAAGAACGCCGTCATCGTCGACGACGACGCCGACTTGGATGAGGCGGTGGCCGGCGTGGTCACCTCGGCCTTCGGCTACGCGGGACAGAAGTGCTCCGCCGCCTCGCGGGTCATCGTGCTGGAGCGTATCTACGAGGCGTTTCTCGAGCGGCTGGTGGAAGCGTCCCGCAGCCTCATCGTCGGGCCGGCGTGGGAACCGGCCACGTTTGTGGGACCGGTCATCGAAGAGGAAGCCCGCCGGCGCATCCTTCAGTACATCGAAACCGGCCATCGCGAGGGCCGGCCGGCGCTTTTGCAAGATCCGCCCGAGCGCGCCCGGGAACTGGGCGGCTACTACGTCCCGCTGGCCATCTTCGCCGACGTGCCGCCCACGGCGGCGCTGGCGCGCGAGGAGATCTTCGGCCCGGTGCTGGCGGTGATGCGGGCGCGGGACTTCGATGAGGCGCTGCACCTGGCCAACGACAGCGAGTACAAGCTGACGGGCGGCATCTTTTCCCGCAGCCCGGCCCGCATCCAGCGGGCGCGTCAAGAGTTCCGCGTCGGCAACTTCTACATCAACCGCAAGATCACGGGGTCGCTGGTGGGCCGGCAGCCCTTCGGCGGCTTGGGCTTGTCGGGCACCGGTTTCCAGGCGGGCGGACCCGACTACCTGAAGCAGTTCGTGGAAACGCGGGTGGTCACCGAGAACACACTGCGGCGCGGGTTCGCCGACGATTTGGACCACTAGCCCCGGGGAGGCTCGATCGGATGGCTTAAGGGGCCAGCTCTAAGGGCTTGCTCGAGCTTGAAGGGGCGGCTCGAGGGGGAGAGAAGCCTGCGGCCTAAAAACGGGCCGCGGTGCCCGCTCAGGAAGCGTCGACCCGGGGCGGTGCGTCGATGTCCAGTTCGACTTGTTCCAACCCGCCTGGCTCAAGCCGGGCCCGCTCCGCCGGCGGCACGGGCTCTCTGTAAGGGTTCGGCACCAGGCCGTCCGCGAGCCCGGAGCGCACCAGGTTGTCCCGCTCCCGTTCCTCCACATCGCCCACGTACATGTAGCGATTGAAGGCTTTGACGAACTGGAACGGCTCGCCGACGCCGGCGGTGGTGCCGCGGTAGGCGCTTTCCATGTTGCCGATCTGGCTGTCGAAGTAGTCCGCGGCGGCCAGGATGATGCCCTCAATCGTCAGGGGCTCGCGGAGCGTGTCCCATTCCTTTTTGCCCTGGTGGCCGAGGATCAGCTCGTCCACCCGCTCCACGAGATCCGTGGGCACGGCGAGCTTCGCCGCCGCGTCCCGCAGCATGTCCCGCCCCAGCAGGATGTGGCCGAAGCGCTGGCCCCGTTCGGTGTAGTAGATGTCGCCGGTGACGGGGTGCAGGGCCAGTTCCTCCAGCTTGCCCACGTCGTGGAAACACGCGGCGAAGAGCAAGGTTTCGTAGCCGGTGGGCGTCACGAGATCGGGGTACATCTCCTTGGCGGCCCGGCGGCACAGTTCCAACACGTAGTAGGTGTGGCGCACCAGACCCCCGGGGTACGCATGATGGTTGGATTTGGCCGCGGGCCAGAGGGCGAACTTCTCCCGGAAGGCATCGTCGCCTAGGAAGTGCTGGGCCCAGCGGCGCAGGTGCTCGTTGCTCAGTTCCTCCGCGAAGATGCGGTCGATGCTGGCCAGGTGCCGCCAGGCGAAGTCGGGCACGGTGGGGGGTTCGATGAGCTCCTCCACGGAGATGTCGCCCCGGCGGATGTTGCCCCATTGCACGTCGATCTTGGGGTTGGAGTTGTACTCGCCGCGGGTGCCAAACAACTTGGCCACGTCGCCCGCCTTGGGCGCCCGCTGGTTGACGTCGAAATTCCAGACGTACGCCTGGATGGTGCCCGTCCGATCCGACAGAAGCAGGCGTAAGAAGTAGCGCCCTTCGCCGCCCCGCAGCTCGCAGTCGCGCACCAGGAATTGCCCGTACACTTGCGCATTGACGGGCAGCGCCAGGATCTGGCGCACCGTCATGCGGCCGTTGTCCGCCATCGGTCGACCTCCGTCCAGCCGCCGCCGGCGTGTCGCGGCCGCCCGCGGCTCACTCCTATCGTAACCCGAGCCCTCCCGCAGGGCAACCCGCGGGGCTTATCCCCGGTAGTCGACACCGGAGTCTGCAGCCGCCCTCCTGAGCTGGTCATCGAGGGTGGCCAGTGGAAGACCTTGGTCGATGGAAAGCGCAAGATACGTGGAGTCGTAGACGGAAAGATGGTACGACCTTGCCAGGTCCATCAGCCGCGGAAGATTCCGTGCCTCGAGAGAATGCATCGCGATGGGCAAGCTGGTGAGCAAAGCTGCAGCTCGCTCCACGTCCGCCCGCAGGAGGCGACCACGCCTTTCGGCGGCGAGCAGGGCGTTCCCGATCTCCAGCAGCCACAGGGAAGGGACATGGATGCTGGCGTCAGCCTCGGCGACGTAACGGAGGACTCGGTCTGCATAGGCACTCTCTTCATCCTGCAACACCCAGGCGAGGGCAACGGAGGCGTCGACGACCACGCCGATGGATTTCAATGCCGTCGACCCTCCTCGATCCAATCCTTAAGGTCTCGTGCACTCACATTCCGCCCGCGCCGGAACTCCCGCATGGCGGATACGACTTCCTGCAAGGACGGACGGTGATGTACGGGCACCAACTGCGCAACGGGTGTTCCGCGATGAGTGATCGTGAAACTCTCCCCTCGACGAACTCGTTGCAGCAACTCGGAAAGCCGCGCCTTGGCTTCGTAGGCACCAATCTCTTCCACAATCTCACCTCTAACAAACTAGTCTAGGACTAGTTTATTCGCCGCCAATGCACAAGACAACGACCGGACGAGTCCCCACCCGTAGTGTCTCATGTCGTAAGAAGGAACGTAGCTCTGAGGCTGCGGCGGAGGCCCAACACGGCAGGACTATCGTCAAATACTGTCGAATCGGACTTATCAATCCCGCCCGCCCGGGCGCACGCACAGGCGGACGGCGCAGGCACTCACTTTGGGGGGAGGCAAGGGACGCATGGAGCAACAGCGCTATTCGCGACGGACGCTGCTGAAGAAGGCCGGCGCCGCCGTGGCGGGCGCCAGCGTGTTGTCGGCGGTGCCCCATTTTTGGGTCAAGGCCCAGGCGCGGCCGCTGCAGGTGGCCGTGTACGGCGGCATCTTTAAGGAAGTGATGGACGAAGTCCTGTTTGCCCCGTTCCGGCGGGACACGGGGATAGCGGTGGAGTCCCGGCCGGCGCCCACGGGGCCGGAGATGTACGCCCAGATCCGCGGCGCGGTGGAACAGGGGCAAGCGCCGGTGGACGTGGCCATGCTCGCCTCCAGCTGGGCCATCCGGGGCGCGCGGGAGCGGTACTGGCACCCGTACAACCTGCAGAACGTACCCAACGTGGAGAACGTGCCCGAGGGGCTGCGCCGCACCAGCGACGACGGGCTGGTGTCAGTGGCCGCGTTGGCGTGGTACATCAACCTGGTGTACAACACGCGCTTTGTGCGGCAGGCGCCGACCAGCTGGGCCGATCTGTGGAACCCCGTCTACAGCGGCCAGCTGGGTCTCTTGGCCCACGCCAACAACAGCTTCCTCTTGGACATCACCGCCCACACCTTCTTTGGCGGGCCGCAGGTCCTGCAGACGCAGGAAGGGATCCTGGAGGTCATGCGCAAGCTGGCGGAAGTGCGGCCCCACGTGCGCATGTGGTACTTGAGCGAGGCCACCTTCCAGCAGGCGCTGGTCAGCGGCGAGGTGCCCATCGGCCAGCTCTACAACGACGTCACCCAAGTGCTGGTGGACGAGGGCCTGCCCGTGCGGTCGGTGTTCCCCAAGGAAGGGCCGGTGGTGGACCGCGGCGAGTGGGTCATTCTGCGTACCTCCGACCGCAAGGAGGAGGCGGAAGCGTTCATCAACTACTCGCTGCGGCCCGACGTGCAGCAGCGCATCACCACCAACCTGTACACGATCCCGACCATCCGCCAGGATCTGGTGACGGTCCCCGACGACATCCGCGAGCGGGTCATCGGCCCCGGCGCCGAAGGGTCCATCGTGCCCCAGTACCACATCTACCTGGACTGGGAGGACTGGATCAACGAGCGGTGGCAGGAGCTAATCGTCACCGACGCCGACATCACAAACTGAGTGGCTGCCGGCGGGCCGCCTAGGCTGCGGCCGCACGGCCCGTCGCGAAAAGCAGATGCCAAGCAGGAGAAACCCAGTAGGTTGGGCGCCCGATGACCGCGCCCAACGCAGCTCATGAGAAACGCCGTGGAGGGGCGGGCGGCCACCGAGCCCGCCCTTTTCTTGACGACGCGCGCGGCAGGCCGAGGGGGCAGAGGCGGCGTGAGCCGGGTCGATTTGGTGCAGGTGACCAAGACGTATCCAGGCGGCGTCAAGGCCGTGAACGGGGTGTCGCTGACCGTGGAGGCGGGCGAGTTTCTGACCTTGCTCGGCCCCAGCGGGTGCGGCAAAACCACCAGCCTGCGCATGATCGCCGGCTTCGAGCAACCCGATTCGGGCAAGGTGCTCATCGGCGGCAAGGACGTGACGCGGGTGCCGCCGTACGAGCGGGACACCGGGATGGTGTTCCAGTCCCTCGCGCTGTTTCCCCACATGAGCGTGCTGGACAACGTCATGTACGGCCTGCGCATGCGCCGGGTGCCCCGGCCGGAGGCGGAGGCCCGGGCCAAGGAGATGCTGGCCTTGGTGCAGCTTTCGGGCTTCGAGCAGCGGCGTCCCCATCAGCTGTCGGGCGGCCAGCGCCAGCGGGTGGCCTTTGCCCGGGCCTTGGCCATCAACCCGTCCATTTTCCTGTTGGATGAGCCCTTCGCCGCCCTGGACGCCAAGCTCCGGGACGAGCTCCAGGTGGAATTGCGCCGCCTGCAGCAGCGCCTGCGCATCACCACCGTATTCGTCACCCACAACCAGCGGGAGGCCATGACCTTAAGTGACCGGGTCGCCGTGATGCGGGACGGGCGGGTGGAGCAGGTGGGCACGCCCCAAGAGGTCTACGAGGAGCCGGCCACGGTGTTTGTGGCGGGCTTCGTGGGCATGACCAATTTCTTCAAGGGCCGGGTTATCGCCAAGGAAGGCGCCCACGTCCGGGTGCGCACCGAAGAAGGGTACGAGATCGTGGGCCGGCCGCCGGCGTCCAACGGGGCGCCGCCGCCCGAAGACCTGTCCGTCGGCGCGGCGGTGACGGTTTCCGTGCGGCCGGAGGCGCTGCGCCTGGCTGAAGCGGGGCCCGACGGCGCGGGCGGCGCGGATGTGGCGGCCACCGGAACCGGCGGGGCGGCCACCGGAGGGAATCCCGCGGCCGTGGGCGCACCGGGCATTCCCGTGACCATCGACATGATCCGCTTCGTGGGCGAGCTGGTGGAATACCACTTGTTCACTCCGTCGGGCCAAGAGCTCATCTGCACCTATCAACGGGGCCAGGCCGCGCCGCCCCTGGGCCAGGGCGCCAAAGCCGTGGTGCGGGTGGAGCCGGGGGAGGCGCGGGTGCTGTGGCGCTGAGGACGCAGCCGCAACTCACTCCCGTGGCCGAGCCCCAGGTGCGAGGCGGGCGCTGGGCCCGGCTCCTGCTCATCTACCCCGTCGGGATGCTGGTGGTGTTTTTCGTCATCCCGCTCATCATGATGTTCGTGGTGAGCTTCTACCGCAACATCCCCGGGGCGGGGTGGGAGCCGGCGTTTACGCTGGAGAATTACGTGCGGGCCTTCTCCCGGGGCCTGTATCGCGATCGGCTCGTGTATACGCTGGAGATTTCCGCCTTGAACGCCGTCTTGTGCCTGCTTCTCGGCTATCCTTTCACCTACTACCTGGTGCGGCTCGCGTCGCCCTTCTGGCGCAAAGTGGGGCTCACCCTGGCCATCAGCACGTTGTGGCTGACGTACGTGGTGCGGTCCTACGCGTGGTCTGTGCTCTTGTCGGCCACCAGCGGCGTCGGCCAGGTGCTTTTTTGGCTTGGGCTGACGGAGCGGCCGACGGGCTACGCGCCCGGGCCGGTGGCCACCGTGGTCGGCCTCTTGTACGTGTTTTTGCCCTTTATGATCCTGTCGCTGTACGGCTCGCTCAAGGCCATCGATCCGTCCATGGAGGAGGCGTCCATGAACCTGGGCGCCCGGCCGTGGCGCACCTTCTGGCATGTGGTGCTGCCCTTGTCGCTGCCGGGGGCGGCGGCCGGTGCGGTGATGGTGTTTCTGCTGACGATGGGCAACTACGTGGTGCCCAGCATCCTGGGCCAGCCCGCCCAGTGGACCATGCCCGTCATCATCACCAACCAGGTCATGAACGAGTCCAACGTGCCCTTTGGCGCGGCCATGTCCGTGATCTTGCTGGCGGTGCTGGGGCTTTTGGGCTACGCGACGGGACGTCTGGTAGGCTCGGCCCGGGTCAACCCCTACGCGGGCAGCCGGGTGGCGGAAGGCGGTGAGCGGCGGTGATGGGCCGCGGCGTGCGCTACCGGGATCCCGTGGTGTGGTCCGTGCGGCTGGCCTTCTGGGTGGTGCTGGCCTTCTTGTTCGTGCCGCTGGTCATCTTGGCCGCGGTGTCGTTTCACCCGGGGCGGTTCATGACGTTCCCGCCGCAGGGCTTCAGCTGGCGCTGGTACGAAACCCTGTTCACCAGCTCCCAGTGGCTGGACCCGATCCGCAACAGCCTGCTGGTGGCCTTTGCCTCTTCTTTGGTCGCGACCACCATGGCGCTGGTGCTGGCCCTGGTGGTGGACCGCTATCCCGTGCGCTTCGGCCAAGCCTTCCGGCGCTTAGGGATGCTGCCGCTGCTCCTGCCGCCCGTCATCATGGGCGTGGCGTACGTGGCCTTCTTCCATGCCCTCGGTTTCTCGGGGCGCATTGAGAACTTGATCATCGCCCACGCGGTGTTCAACGCCCCGTTCCCGCTCATGCTCATCTCGGCGGGGCTGAACAAGGTGGGCAAGGAGCTGGAGGAGTCGGCCATGAACTTGGGGGCGCGGCCCGGGGTCGTACTGCGCACCGTGACGCTGCCCCTCATCCGGGCCGACATCTTCGCCGGGGCGCTGTTGGCCTTCATTCTGTCCTTGAACGAGTACATCGTCGCCTTCCTCGTGGCTGGTTTCACGGTGGTGACGCTGCCCATCGAGCTGTTCGCCTCGCTGCGCTATTCGTACTCGCCCGTCATCGCCGCCGCGTCGGTGGTGTTCATCCTCGGCACCGCGGTGCTGGTGGCCATCGCGGACCGTTTGGCCGGGGGCCTGTGG
This sequence comes from Limnochordales bacterium, assembly GCA_036562195.1. Taxonomy (GTDB): domain Bacteria; phylum Bacillota; class Limnochordia; order Limnochordales; family ZCTH02-B6; genus ZCTH02-B6. The sequence goes on along the minus strand of DATCKT010000309.1, from coordinate 7,556 downwards.
GATTGACGGAGCGCGCAGCCCGGGCGGACGGGGCACCCGGCTCGGGAACACGGGCCGCCTCGGCCGGGCGGACGGGGCAGCCAGCCTGACGGGTGGGCACCTTGCCTGAAGCGGGGGGCCGGCCCGCACCGAACCGCCGCGAGCGCAGGGCTGAAAGTGAAGAAAGGAGCCTTGCACCATGCCCAAGTACAGGCCGCAGAGCGCGATGGAGGTGCCGCGCTTCGCCGGCATCCGCACGTTCATGCGCCTGCCCCACGTGCGCGACTTGACCGATGTGGATGTGGCCATCGTGGGGGTGCCCTTTGACACCGGCGCCAGCTACCGGGTGGGGGCCCGCTTCGGCCCGGAAGCCATCCGGCGGGGCGCCACGCTGCTTCGGCCGTACAACCCCTTCCACCGCATCGACTTGTTCGAATGGCTCTCGGTGGTGGACTACGGCGACGTGCCGGTGGTGCCCGGGTTCATCGAGCCGTCGTACGCGGCCATCGAGAAGGGGCTTGAGCCCGTGGTGGACGCGGGCGTCATCCCCGTGTGCCTGGGCGGCGACCATTCCATCACCCTGGCCGAGCTGCGGGCCCTGCACAAGCGCTGGGGGCCGCTGGGGATCATCCAGATCGATTCCCACGGCGACACGTGGGACAACTACTGGGGCCAGCGCTACACCCACGGGACCGTGTTCCGGCGGGCGGCGGAAGAAGGCCTGCTGGACACGCGTCGGGTGGTGCAGATCGGCCTGCGGGGGCCGCTTTACGGCGAAAGCGACCTGGATGACGGCCGGGCGCTGGGCTTTGAGCTCATCCCCATGGACGAGGTGCGCCGCATCGGGCTCGCGGAAACCATCGCACGGGCCCGGGCGCGAGTGGGGGACGGGCCGGTGTTCATCTCGTTTGACATCGACAGCGTCGATCCGGCCTTCGCACCGGGCACCGGCACGCCGGAGGTGGGCGGTTTCACCAGCTACGAAGCGCTCAGCCTCGTGCGGGGGCTGGCCGGCATGAACCTGGTCGGCTGCGACGTGGTGGAGGTGCTGCCGGCCTACGACGTGTCCGAAATCACCGCCATGCTGGCCGCCAACGTGGCCTACGAGCTGATGACGCTCATCGCCTTGCGGAAACGCGGTTAGGCGCGGTGAGGCGGCGCGCGGCGATGGGCACGGCCGGCCGCGAGACGGCCCGGGTCCATGGCTGCCCCGGTTCCCCGGGCGACCCGGGCCGTCGCCTTGCGCCGGCTGGATGAGGCCGTTTAGCGGGCCGCGGCCAGCTGGGCCAAGCGTTCGCCCACTTTCGCCAGGGTCTCGTCCTGCTTGCAGAACGCGAAGCGCAGCATGGGCACCCGCCCGGGCGAGGCTTGTTCTTTGGTGTTGTAGAAGCTGGATCCGGGCACGGCGGCGATGCCGACCCGCCGGATGAGTTCCCGGGCGGCCGTGGTGTCGTCCATGCCCGCCAGCATGGGCGCCTCGGCCATCACGTAGTACGCCCCTTCGGGCACCCGGCAGCGGAAGCCCGCCTGCTGCAGCAGGGGCACAAACAGGTCCCGCTTGGCCTGGTACGCAGCGGCCAGGTCGGTGTAGTAGCTCGCGGGCAAGGTGTCCAGCGCCTCGGCCACGGCCACCTGCAGGGGACGGGGGGCCCCGACGGTCAAGAAGTCGTGCACCTTGCGCACCGCGTCGGAAAGCGCCGGCGGGGCGATGACGTAGCCAATGCGCCAGCCCGTGATGCACAGCGTCTTGGAGAGGCCGCCCACGCTGATGGTGCGTTCCGCCATGCCCGGCAGCGTCGCGGGCGGGATGTGCCGCCGGCCGTCGTAGACGAAGTACTCGTAGATCTCGTCGGTGATCAGGATCAAGTCGTAGTCCAGGCACACGCGGCGGACCGCTTCCAGCTCCTCGGCCGACAAGACGCGGCCGGTGGGGTTGCCCGGCGTGTTCAGCACCATGACCCGCGTGCGGTCGGTCACCGCGGCCCGCAACGCCTCCTCCTCGATGCGGAAACCGGGCGGCGTGAGGCGCACGAACCGGGCCGTTGCGCCGGCCAAGTGCGACACGGGCAAGTAGTTTTCGTAGAAGGGTTCAAAAAGGATGACCTCGTCGCCCGGGTTCAGCACCGCCAACAGCGACGCCGCCACTCCCTCGGTGGCGCCGCAGGTGACGGTGATCTGGCGCTGCGGGTCGACGGAGACGCCCCAGTCGCGCTCGATCTTGCGCGCCAGGGCTTCCCGCAGGCGCGGGTCGCCCCAGGTCACGGGGTACTGGTTTTCACCGGAGGCGATGGCGCGCTGGGCGGCCTCCAGCACCGCGCGCGGCGGGTCGTAATCGGGGAAACCTTGCGCGAGGTTAAGGGCGCCGCTTTCGTCGGCCCACCGGGTCACCTCGCGGATCACGGATTCGGTAAAGTGCAGCACGCGCTGCGCGGGTTGAACCACCGTCGGTCCTCCTGTGCGCTTCGGTACCAGCCCCTGGCGAAAGGCCAGGCTGGTGTACGATCTTGAGTCGAGTAGCCCGAAGGCCCCCAACCGTTTACCCCACGCGGATTCGCTGCGGTAGGGGCTGCGTCCTCTCGGAAGGATAGTTATACGCGTACGCTCGATGGACTGGGGTGCTTGATGGAGTGTGATGGTACGTGAACCCGGTGAACACGGACGCAGCCGACCGGAAAGAGCCCGAGGGTGAGGCCGCGCACGAAGCGCAACCGCTGGCGGCGGAGGCCGTGCGGCTCGCAGGCGAACTCCGCCTGGGCGAGGCGCTTCAGCTGCTTCGCCAAGCGGTGGAACGCCGTCCGGTACCATACGCCGTTCGCCATCTCGCGAACCTGGAGCTTGAACACGAGCGCGATCCAGCGCGGGCCATGGAGACCCTGGCACCGCTTTTGTCCCACCCGGGGGAAGGGCGGCACCCTTACGTGCTGGGTCTAGCGTCCAGCTGCCGCTCGGCGCTGGGCGACCGCGAGACGGCCCTTCGCTTCCTCCGGCAGGCGGTAGACGCCTTTGAGAAAGTGGACCGCTCAACGGCCCGTACCCCCGCATGGCGGGCCTGCACCGGCGTGCTGCTGCGGGCCGCGGGCGACCTGGGGGACCACCGCGAGGCATGGAAACTGCACCAGCGTTGGTCGCACCTGCACGTTCAGAGCGATGCGTGGCACTACGCCGCCGTCGCCGCGTTCAACCTGCGCCGGTGGGACGAGGCTGCCCGGGCGTGGCGGCGAGCCGAGCGCGGTGGCTGGCTGGCGGCGGGGCTGTTTGCCGACGGTATCGACCTGTTCAAGCAGGGACTCGTGCCTCCTCTCACGCTGAGCTACCGGCTGCCCGTCATAGAGATGATAGAGTCCCTTCTCGACGAAGCCGGTGCAGGCCGGCTGTCCCAGGACGGCGCCGCCCGGGCCATGGCGGAGGTGCCGGGTTTCGCCTTGCGAGCGCTCGGCTACGCCTTTCTCGGACCTGCGGAGGAGTGGGATGAACGCGGGGAGGTGCTGGCCGTCCTCGTCGCGGCGGGAGGCGGGTGGGGGGAGCAACTGGGCCGCAACGTGCTGAACACCCACCGGGTAGATCCCAGGCTCAAGTTTGCCGCTGTTCAGGGCTTGGTGCGGGCGGGCATCTACCGGCCCGGGGACGAGGTCCCCATCGTGCTCGACGGCAGGCTCCGGCCTATCCGGCTCTGGGCGAGCGACCTGGACTTTGAACCGGATCCCGAACTGGAGCAACGGTTCGAGCAGGTCATGGCGATCCAACGCAGCGGCGAGCTTAGCGGTGCCCCGGAGCATCCGGAACAGGCGCTGCGCGACCAGGCCCGGCCTTGGGTGCCGGTGGTGATCGGCTACGCTGAACGCCTGCGCGAGACGGGCAGAGTGGAGGAAGCTCACTTCCGGCTGTTGGAGGCTGTGGCCGCCGCCCCAGATCACCCGCTGATCCTGTTTGCGCTGTGCACGCTGCTGGTAGACCTGCGGGAGCTGGATGAGGCAAGCAAGTATCTGAACAGGCTCGATGTGAGCGCGCTGCCGCCCGTCCCGCAGGAAGCCGTGCCGCGCCTGAATCGACTCCTGAAGGCGATGGCGAAAAAAGATCTGACGGGCGTCATGGAAGCCGCGCGGAGCCTCATCATCGACGATGATCCGTCATCATCGTGAGCGTGGCCTGACCAGGTCGACGCCGGCGCCCGGAGATGAAGCGGCCCGCAGCCTTACGGCATCAGCACGCCGCCGTTGACGTGCAGCACCTGCCCCGTCACGTACGCTGCGGCCGGTGACGCCAGGTACACGCACGCGGCGGCGATGTCCTCGGGCTGGCCGAGGCGGCCCAGGGGCACGCGGCTCAGGAGCTTGGCCATGTCTGCGTAATCCGGGTAGGCTTCCATGGGCCGGGTGGTGTCGATGTGCCCCGGGCAGACGGTATTCACGGTGATGCCGTAGGGCGCCAGCTCGTGGGCGAGGGCCTTGGTGAGCCCGTGCATGCCGGCCTTGGCGGCCACCACGTGGGCCCGGTGGCTCTGGCCGGTGAACCCTGAACGGCCCGAGATGTTGATGATGCGGCCGGCGCGCTTTTCCATCATGCGGGGCGCGACGGCTTTGGCGCAGTAGAAGGCCGAGCTCAGGTTGACGCGCAGGGTCCGATCCCAGTCTTCCCAGCTCATCTCGAGAATGGTTTGGCGCGGGCGCACGCCCACGTTGTTGACCAGGATGTCCACGGGGCCCAGCTGCCGCTCCACCTGGGCGACCATGGAGGCGACCTGCTGGGGATCAGACACGTCCGCGATCAGCGCCAGCGCCCGCCGCCCCAGGGATTCGATCTCGGCTGCCACCGACTGCACCTGCTCGGGGTGCCGCAGCGCACAGACCGCCACGTCGGCGCCCGCTTCCGCCAAAGCCAGGGCGATGGCCCGTCCGATGTTGCGGCCGCCGCCCGTCACCAGCGCGACTTGCCCGTCCAAGCGATGGGTCGACACCGGAATCCCTCCTGTTCGTTGTGCTGGGTTCAGCGCGCTGGGCACGAAACCCGGGCGCCGCGACCCCTGCGAGCACGGTTCCATGGATGGAAAAGACGGATTCCTGCGCAACAGACGTCTTTCTCGAATCAGCGGCGGCTTCCTCGCAAGTCAGCGGCGGCTTCCTCGAAAGGGGGGACCGGCGCCGCGTTTGATTTCGGGCCGCGGGCGGTCATCCCCTGCGAAACCTCTGTGTCATTTCCGACTCGAGCGACGGCTCGGACGGCAACGGCACAAGCGAGCTCCGGCATCTGCCCGTTGCCGAGGGGCGCAAGGTTATATAATATTAGATCACGCAGGCGAGCGGCCCGCCGCGGCGGGCCAGGCCGCGTCCGCTCCCAGGACGGCCAACGGAGCGCGGCGGCGACGGATCGCTTACCCGGGGTGTTGTGCTGTGCGCATGCCGAAAGCGTCTACGCCCACACGAGCCCAGTGGGTCTACGACCAGCTCAAGGAAGCCATCCTCAGCGGAGCCCTCAAGCCGGGTGAGCGGCTGATCGTCGATCAGCTGGCCCGCGACTTCGGCACCAGCCCCATTCCGGTGCGGGAGGCCATCCGCCGCCTGGAAGCCGAAGACCTGGTGGAGACGACGCCGTACATCGGCGCGCGGGTGAAGCCGGTCCGGGCCGACCAGCTGGAGGAACTGATGGAGATCCGCAAGGCCCTGGAGCCCATGCTGGCCCGCACCGCCGTGCTGGGGGCCACGCCGGAAGCCATCGAAGAGCTGGCGGATCTGGTGCGGCGCATGGACGAGGTGGCGACCCAGGACAGCCTGGCCTACGCGCGTCTTAACTACGAGTTCCACCGCAAGCTGTACGCGCTGTCTCCTTGGACAGTCGCGCTGCGCATCGTCAATACGGTGTGGGAGCTGTCGGCCCGCACCCGCTTCGTGTTCCTGCAGGCCCCGGGCTCCATCGAGCTGTCCCAGGCCGAGCACCGGGCCATGGTGGAGGCGCTGCGGCGGGGCGACGGGCAGGAGCTGGAGCGCCTCGTGCGCACGCAAAAGGAACGGGCCTTTGACCTCTTCCGGCGCAGCCTGGCCGACGGCGCGGCCCAGGCGGGGACCGCTTCCGCCGAACCGGGCCCGGCCCCGGGCGCGGCGTCACCGCAGGCCGGCGGCAACTCCCGAGCTCAGACCACCTCGCAGGCCAACGGCGCCCCGTAGGCCATCTTCCCCTCCCGTCTCGACCTTGCGTTTCAGCGAAGGCCCTTGTCCGGCATGACGTCCTTCCCAGCGCATATATGATCCCGCGAATACAGGTGCGATTCCGCGAGTCAAGCCGGGGAGCGCCAGCGTAGGGGAGTTGCGAGGCTTTCCACACCGGTCGGTGCCCTTGGAGCGGCACCCGGCGGCTTCTCGGATGCGAACATACGAAATCGCGTGCACTTGGCAGGAAATACAAACCGAGCAGCGTAGTTTGGCAAAGTGACAGGTGATTCATATAGCACATTGCGCACGCCCGCGCAGGAGGCAGGGGGGACGGGCACCGTGCAGCCGGTCGGTTTCTGGTTGAGCAAGCGGTCCGAGATGCATCCCGAGCGGATCGCCTTGACGGTCCCCGGCGGCGACGGCTACGTCAACATCACCTATGCGGCGCTCAACCGGCGCGTCAACCGCCTGGCCCGGGCGCTGCGGTCCGCCGGGCTTTCCCGGGGCGACCGGGTTTCCATCTTGAGCCTGAACTGCCTCGAGTTCGTCGAACTCTTGTTTGCTGCGGCGAAAGCGGGCCTGATCGTGGTGCCCCTCAACGTGCGGCTAGCGGTGCCCGAGTGGCGGTACCAGCTCGCGGACAGCGGCGCCCGGCTGCTTTTGGTGGGCCCCGAGTTCGCCGGCCACGCCGCGGCGCTGCAGGAGGGGACGGCGGTCGAGCGGGTCATCCCGCTCCCCGCGCCCGGGGAGACCGGCGAGTACGGCCAGTGGTTGGCGGCCGAGTCCGACGCCGAGCCCGAGCTGCCCGCCGGCGAGCCGCCCATCACCATCGACGAGCGCTTCATCATCTGCTACACGTCGGGCACGACGGGCAAGCCCAAGGGCGCCGTGCTCACCCAGGGCAACCAGTGGGCCAACGCCCTCAACTCCTGCATGACGCTGGACATCAGCGGCCGGGACACGACCATCACCTTGCTGCCGATGTTTCATGTGGGCGGCATCGGTTTGTTCACCTTGCCGACGCTCTACGCGGGCGGCCGGGTCGTGATCCCGCGGCGGTTTGACCCCGGCGAGGCGCTGCACCTCATCGAAACCCAGGGCGTCACCATCGTCTTCGGCGTGCCCACCATCCACCAGGCGCTCCTGCAGCACCCCAACTTCGACAAGACGGACTTCCGCCATGTGCGCTACTTCTACAGCGGCGGGGCGCCGTGCCCGCTGGACCTGATTCGGGCGTTCCAGCAGCGGGGCCTCGCTTTCGGTCAGGGCTACGGTTTGACCGAAACGTCGCCGGTCCACTTCCTGATGGTGCCCGAGGACTTCGAGCGCAAGGCCGGCAGCGTCGGCCGCCCGGGCCTCCATGCCGAAGCCCGCATCGTGGACGCAGGCGGCCAGGAACTGCCGCCGGGCCAGGTGGGCGAGGTGGTCGTGCGC
>DATCKT010000278.1:0-11847 GCA_036562195.1 Limnochordales bacterium | reverse complement strand
GTGCCAGCGCAGGTGCGGATGCGGCAAACCGGCGAGCACGCGGCGGGCCAGCAGGCCGGCGAACAAGTGGGCAGGCAGGCAAGCACGCAGTGTTCCGGCAGGCGGAAGCGGTTGTCGTGGGAGAGCAGGGAGGCGGCTTTTGGCCACTGACTGATGGGAGGTTGAGCGAAGTGCGCTGGAATCGCAAGTGGTCGCTCCTGGCGGTCCTGACGCTGGTGCTGATGGCGCCGGCCATGCAGGCGGCGGCGCAGGAGCTGGTCGTCGTCCATGAAGTGCCGATCGTCGAGCTGGACCCGCTCGCGGGGTACATCAACGCGCCGTCGCCCTACGAGGCGGGGTTGCTCCTGTACAACTTCCTCGTCCGGTTTGACTCGAACCTGAACATCGTGCCCGACCTGGCCACCGAGTGGAGCGTTTCCGAGGATGGGCGGACGTGGACGTTCCGGTTGCGCGAGGGCGTCGTGTTCCACGACGGGACGCCGTTCAACGCCCACGCGGTCAAGTTTAACTTGGAGCGGTCCATGGACCGGGAAAAGAACCCCCTCAACCGGCCGCTGTGGGACCCGCTGGCGTCGGTGGAAGTGGTGGACGAGTACACCGTGCGGGTGACGACGCACAATCCGTTCCCGACGCTACTCAACACGCTGGCCCACGGCTCCGCCGGCATCGTGAGCCCCGCTGCCGTGGAGCGGTACGGCGCCGCCTTTGAAACCAACCCCGTCGGCACGGGCCCGTACAAGCTCGAGTCCTTCCGGCCCGGCGCCGAGGTGGTGTTGGTGCGCAACGAGGCGTACTTCGGCCCGCGGCCCGCTCTGGACCGGATCGTGTTCCGCTATGTGCCCGACGCCGACGCCCGGGTGGCCATGTTGCGCTCGGGGCAGGCGGACATCGCCACGGCGCTGTCGCCCCAGGTGGCGTTGGCCCTGCGCAACACGCCCAACATCAACGTCCTGTCCTGGCCCACCTTGCGGACGCTGGGCATCGGGCTCAACTTCCTGACGCCGGCCCTGCAGGATGCGCGGGTCCGGGAGGCCTTCAACTACGCCGTGGACAAGCAGGGCCTCGTGCGGGCCATCTTCATGGGCGAAGCCACGGTGATGGATTCGCCGGTGGCCCAGAACGCGACGGGGCATGCCACGGTGTTCGACTACTCGTACAATCCCGGCCGGGCCGCGCAGCTCTTGGAGGAGGCCGGCTGGCGGCTGGGCCCGGACGGCGTCCGCTACAAGGACGGCGTGCCGCTGTCGCTGACGTTGATCATGGCCGAAGGGTCGTATCCCAATGACTTGCAGGTGGCCCAGGTGGTGGCCAACCAGCTGCGGGCCGTGGGCGCCGAGGTGCAGATCTGGCCGGTGGAGCGGGCCAGCTACTGGGATTACCTGAAGGCCCCGCCGTCGCAGGTGGAGTTCGACATGTTCATCTGGGCCTTCAACCCGTCCAACGGCGATGGCGCGTACGCCCTGTCGTCGCTGTTCAAGAGCAATCCGGACCCGAACGATGTGCCCCTGGTGTGGAACATCGGCTGGTACTCCAACCCGAGGGTGGATGAGCTCTTGACCCAGGCCGACCGGACCGTGGATCCGGAGCGGCGCAATGCGCTGCTGCGGGAGGTCCAGGAGATCCTGGCGGCCGAGAACCCCTACATCTGGCTGTACGTCGAGCACCGCATCAACGCCGCGCGGGCCGACGTGCAGGGCATCAAGACGCTGCCGGTGGTCTTCATCGACTTGTCCGAGGCCCGGCGGTAGCGGAACCTGGGCTGTGCCCGGCCCCGCGGGCGGCGCGGCCGCCCGCGGGGCCGGGGGCGGCCCGTGTACTGGCGGGCAGTGACCCGTGTGCTGGCGGGGAGCGGCCCGTGCGTTTGCGGACCTGCGGCCGGCCACGCCGCCGCCGGCCCGACGATCCGACCGGGGGCGAATGGAGGCGAAACCATGGCGCGCCACATCATCCTGCGCTTGCTGCGGGCGCTCATCGTTGCCTTCATCGTGGTCACCGCGGTCTTCTTCGCGTTCCGCCTGACGCCTGGGGACCCGGCGCGCCAGATCGCAGGGCTGGGCGCGTCGGAGGAGGCCGTCCGCCGCGTCCGGGTGGAGCTGGGCCTGGACAGACCCGTGTGGGAACAGTACGTCGACTACCTGGCTGGGGTGGCGCGGCTGGACCTGGGCCGGTCCCACATCTACGCCCGGCCCGTGCTGGACATCATCCTGGAGCACCTGCCGCCCACGCTGGCGCTGGCCGGCGCCGCGATGGGGCTGGCCGTCGTTCTGGGCGTGCCCATCGGCATCATCTCGGCCCTGAAACCGTACTCGTGGTTTGACGCCGTCGTGACGTTTCTGTCCGTGTCGCTCTTGAGCATTCCCAACTTCTGGCTCGGCCTCATCCTCATCAACTACTTCGCGGTACGCCTGAACTGGCTGCCCGCCGGCGGCTACGGCGGCCTGTCGTTCCTGATCCTGCCGGCGGTGGCGGTGGCGGCCCGGATCCTCGCCCTGGTGTCCCGGACCGTCCGCTCCTCGGTGTTGGAAACCGTGCAGCAAGACTACGTGCGCACCGCGCGGGCCAAGGGCCTGCCCGAAGCGGTGGTGGTCGGCAAGCACATCCTGCGCAACGCGCTCATCCCGGTCATCACCCTCGTGGGCATGCAGACGGGGTATCTGTTGGGCGGCTCCATCGTCATTGAAACGCTGTTCTCCTACCAGGGTACGGGATGGCTCTTCATCAGCGGCATCGGCATGCGGGACTACGCGCTGGTGCAGGGGCTGACGATTTTCTACACCCTGGGTTTCCTGCTGCTGACGCTGGTGGTGGACCTGGTGTACACGTGGGTGGACCCGCGGATCCGCTACCGCTAGAACGGATTTGCCTGAGAGGAGGCGTGGACCCGTGCGGCGGCTTTTGCGAAACCGGCTTGGCCTTTTGGGCCTCTTCATCCTGGCGGCCTTGGCCGTCACCGGGATCTGCGCGCCGTGGATCATCCCCTACCAGATCGACGACCAGCGCCTGCTGGACGCCTTGCAGGGCCCAAGCCGCGACCACTGGTTCGGCACCGATGAGCTGGGGCGGGACATCTTCAGCCGCGTCGTGTGGGGCATCCGCTACACGGGCCTCATCCCGCTGGCGGGGGTGCTCTTGGGCGCCGTGGTGGGCACCATTCTGGGCATCCTGGCCGGCTACTTCGGCGGCAAGGTGGAAACCGCGGCCATGGGGTTCGTGGACACCATCATGACGTTTCCGTCCATGGTCATCGCCCTGGTGGCCGTCACTGTCATCGGGGCGGGCATCCGGGGGTTGATCGTGGCCATCGCCTTCGCCACGCTCGCGGGACCGGCCCGCATCGCCCGGGGAGCGACGCTGGCGGTGCGGGAGCTCGAGTTCGTGCAGGCGTCCAGGGCCATCGGCAGCCGGGACGCCCGCATCTTGTTCCGGCACGTGCTGCCCAACATCTTCTCGCCCATCATCGTCCAGACGACGCTGGAACTGAGCCAAGGCGTGCTGCTGTCGGCGGCGCTTGGGTTTCTCGGCCTGGGCGTTCAGCCGCCCGTGCCGGAGCTGGGCACCATGCTGAGCCAGGCCCGCACGTACCTGAGCATCGCCCCGCACATGATGATCTTCCCGGGGCTGTTCATCGCCCTCTTGATCCTGGGCCTCAACCTGGCCGGCGACGCCATCCGGGACCTGCTGGATCCGAAGATGCAGAAGATCTTCTGACGCGCAAGCCTGTCCGGCGGGGGAGGGCAGCGGCTCGAACGGGGGCCGGCTGCGGCCTGCCGCCAACCGGTCTGCGGCGTCAGTCCCTCAGGATTGCGGCGTCTCTCCCTCAGTTGGGGGCGTCGATCAGGCGGTGCCGGATCCGGTCGTACCACATGCGCAGCTCGGCGGCGTCCGTATCGTCCAGGCGCGGGGCGTTGGGCGCCCGCACGAAATCGTCGGCGATGATGCCGCGCCAGACGAGGATGCGCTTGGTGGCGGCCCAGCGGAACACCCGCTGCACATTCAAAATCGGAAGCATGGCTTCAAACACGTCCACCGCGCCCGCCGTGTCCCCGCCTTCGTAACGCCGGAACAGCTCCACGTACAACTCCACGAACTCCACGGCCGGCATCGTGCCGTCGACGCCCCGCAGCAGTTCGTTGATGATGGAACGGCCCCCATCGCCGCCGAAGACGCCCACCGGGCGGTCCCCCGCGGCCTGCTTGATCCTCGTGATCATCTGGCCGCTGGGATTGCGCTCCTCTTTCACGTACTGGATCTGGGGAATCTCCCGCAATAGCTGCGCCATCGTCTCCACGTCCAGGTCGGCGCCGATGGGCGCTTGGGCGTTCTGCAGCATAATGGGCAAGTCGGTGGCGTCCGCCACCGCCCGCAGGTAGGCCGCCACCTCCGCGGGCCGGCCCGCGAAGGCCGCGGACACCATGAGCAGGAGGCCGTCCGCGCCGGCGGCCTGCGCGTGCTGGGCGAAGGCCACGGCGTCATCCTTGTTGGCCGCGGTCGCGCCGATGATGACGGGCACTTGGCCGGCCACCGTCTCGATCAGCGTTTCCGTCAAATCCCGCCGTTCGTCGGCGCTCAACGTAAAGAACTCGCTGGCGTTGGCGGGGAAAGCCAGGCCGTGCGCGCCCGCCGCGAGGCAGTATCGCACCACCCGCTTGAAGCTTTCCTTGTCCACGGCCCCGTCCCGGGTGAAGGGAGTGGCCACGATGGGGATAACGCCGCGAAACATCGCCATTGCTCCTTTCATTGGCTGGCGCGACCGGTTGCTCGCTCACACGATGTAGCGCGCCAGCTTCTCCTCGTCGATCTCGGTGCCCAGCCCAGGTCCCGCGGGCACCGCCACGTGCCCGTCGACCACCTGTAGGACGGGCCGCTTCAGGATGGCGTCGCCCAGGGGGTTTTGCCCGACCCAGTACTCCATGGCCACCAAATTGGGCGTGGCCGCGGCCACGTGCAGGCTGGCGGCGAAGTGCACCGCCGAGCCGATGCTGACGTGCGGCGTGCAGGCGACGCCGAACGCGTCGGTCAAGACCACCATGCGCTTGAGCTCCGTGATGCCGCCGGCGCGGCACACGTCGGGCTGCGCCACGTCCAAGCCGCCCCGTTTGAGGTACTCCAGCAGCTGAAACCGGTTGGCCAGCACGTCGTTGGCGACGGGAATGGCCAGGGCCTGGGCCACGGCCGCGTAACCGTCGAAGAACTCGTGGGGCAGGGGGGCCTCCAGGAACCCGACGCCCAGCCGCTCCAGCTCCCGGCCGAGGAGGATGCTCTGGGAGACGTCGTAGTTGCCGGCCGCGTCGGTGAAGATGGCCACGTCGGGACCCACGGCTTCCCGCACGGCCTCGACGCAGCGCACGTCGGTTTCCACGCCCATGCCGATGCCCATCTTCAGGCCCAGGAAGCCGCGCTCCACCAGCCCCCGGGCGGTGGCCAGCATGTGCTCCCACTGGGGCGTGCCGGGCCCATGCCGGGTGGCGGGAACGCCGGACGCGTACACCTTGATCCGCTCCCGGTAGGCGCCGCCCAGCAGCTTGTGGATGGGCTGCCCCGTCGCTTTGCCGATGAGGTCCCACAGGGCGATGTCGACGCCGCTGATGGCTTCCAGGAGAAACCCGCTGGAATGCCCCCGCAGGCGCATGGAGGCGTACATGCGCTCCCACAGCACTTCTACGTCAAAGGGGTCAGCGCCGACCACCAGGTCCGCCAGGAGACCCTCGATGATCCGTTGCGCGACCTCCGGGGCCACAGGCGCCTTGGCCTCTCCCCAGCCCACCAGGCCGGTGTCGGTCACCAGCTTGACCAGGGTCGTGTCGATGGTGGGCGAATAGACCGGCTGCATCCGCCCGGGAGCGGGGAAGCGGTCCCATAGGCCCGGCCGGCCGGCGGGCGCTGCCGCTCCCACGTTGGCGCCGGCCTTGCCCCACGTGGCGCTGCCCCAGTAGGTGGGACCGGGATTTGCGGCTTTCACCGCATAGGCGTGGACCGACACAATGCGCACGGCGTTGCCACTCCTTGGGAGGTTTCCGTAGGCGAGAGCGCTTACGCGGTCCTTAGGCGGTCCGGTACCGGGCCACCACTTGCTCCCGCACGTGCACCCCGAGCCCGGGTCCCTCAGGCACGTGCAGCACCCCGTCCTCCCACCGCAGGGGCACCTCCAGCAAGTCGTCCACCAGCGGGTTGGGGAACACCGGGTACTCGTGGATCAGCAAGTTCTTCGCGGCGGCGGCCCAGTGAACGGATGCGGCGATGTGGATGGCGGAGCCGATGCTCACATGGGGCGCGACGGGCACGTTGCGAGCGTCGGCCAACAGCCCGATCCGGTGGCAGGCGGTGATGCCGCCGGCCCGGCAGATGTCCGGCTGGACCACATCGTACACGCCCAGCTCCAAGAGGTGTGCGAACCGGTAGTGGGTGCACTCGCATTCGCCGCCGGCGATGGCCACGTCCACCGCCTGGCGCAGTTCCTGGTAGCCCCGGACGTCCTCCGGCGGGATGGGCTCCTCCAGCCACGTGAAGCCGTGCTCCTCCAGGGCCCGGGCCATGGCCTTGGCTTCGGCCACGGTATAGCGGCAGTTGGCGTCGGCCATCAATTGCATCCGCTCGCCGACGGCGGCGCGGACTTGGCGGATCTTCTCGCGGTCGATGAGTGGGTCTTGGCCGATCTTGATTTTGACCGCCCGGAAACCCTGGTCCCGGTACCCCTGGGCCAGGCGGGCCAGCTCCGGCGGCTCGACCCAGTGCAGGATGGAGGCGTAGGTGGGGACGGTGCGCCTGTACGCACCGCCCAGCAGGGTGTAGACGGGGACGTTGAGGGCTTGGCCCAGGATGTCCCACAGGGCGATGTCGACGCCGCTCATGGCCTCCAGCATAAATCCGGTGGAGTGCCCCCGCGGCCGCATCAAGGCGTACATCTCATCCCACAGCACCGCCACCTGCCGCGGGTCTTTTCCGATGATGGCCGGGGCCAGCAGCACGTCCACCGTGGCCTTGGTCACCTCGGGCGCCACCGGCGCGTGGACCTCGCCCCACCCCACCAGGCCCGCGTCGGTCGTGATCTTGACCAGGGTGGTTTCGGCGAAGCGAAAGGGTACGGCGAAACTGGCCGCGCGCCAGCGGGAGATGCCCTCCACCGGCGCCTTGAGCACCATGGCTTCAACGTGCGTGATCTTCATGGGCAAGACTCCTTCCCAAACGCCCACTTTCGAGGATGGCCACGAGGAGTGGTCCCTGCCCCCAAGGGTACATGCCGGTGGCCCGCCGGCAGTAGTTGTCCCGGTCGCCGATGGGGGTCGCTTCCGACACGCCGGTCAGCGTCCCGTCGCCGGCCACTCGCTCCAGCGCGGCGGCGAAGGCCCGCTGAGCGACGCCGTCCAGCCCCTTGTCCAACAGCCCCAGGCGGATGCCCGCCCAGATGCCCGCAGCGAAAAAGGCTGCCGTGGAGGTTTCCAAGGGGGAAGCCGGGTCATCGACGATGGTGTGCCACAGGCCCGTCTCATCCTGGTGGCGGGCCAAGGCCTCCGCTTGGCGGACGAGCCTGTCGTGCAGGCGGCTGAAGGCGGGGTGGTCCCGGGGCAGCACCTCCAGCGTGTCGATGAGGCCCAGCATAGCCCAGCCGTTCCCGCGGCCCCACGCGTGCAAGCTTCTCGTTTTCGCGCTCGTGTCGTAGCCGTGGTGGAAAAGCCCCGCTCCGGTCTGCAGGACGACCGCGTAGGCGCCGATGTGCTCGATGCCCATCTCGATCCAGCGGGGTTCGCCGGTGACGAGCCCCAACCGTACAAGAAAGGGGGCGTCCGCGTACATACAGTCGACCCAGATGTGGGCCTGCCACGGCACCAGGTCCGGGCGGTGCACCGGAATGCCGTCGACCCGGGGGAAGGAGGCGTACAGCTGCCCGAGCCGCACGGCCGCCTGCAGGAACACGTCGTCGCCCGTGTCCTGGTACAGCAAAAGGAGCGGCACGCCCGGAGCCACGTGATCGGCGTTGGTCAAGGCCGCGCCGGAAGCGGCCCACGGCCGGAGCAAATCGGTCACAAAGCTGGTGAAGCGGGGTTCGGGCAGGACCCGGCCCAGCTGGTACAGGCCCCGCAAGGCGATGTCCTCGCCGAAGCCCCACACCTTGTACCGGTACTGCATGGCGCGCTCGGCCGCGGCGCGAGCCACGTCTTCCAGACGCGACAAGGTTTCAGGACCACCGTCCATGCGGGAACCAGCCTCCTTGGGCGGGGATGACCTTTCCGGAACACACATCTCGTATCCCGACGCCGGGACAACACGCTTCATGTAACATGTCACACATCATATGTTATAATTGGATGGTAGCCGACCGCCCTGGAAAAGTCAAGGATGTGCCGGCCTGGAGCGGGCCGTGGCGCTCAGTCCGCAAGATGCGTCGGCCCACGGCCCGCATCGGTACGTGGCCCCTAGCGGCACTGGGCCCAGCTTGAGACACGGATTGGGGGTTGCCATCGCGATGGTCGAGTCTCCGCGATTGGTTGCATTCGGCGAAGCGCTGCTGCGCTATTCGGTACCCATCGGCCAGCGCATCGAGACCGCCCGCACGCTGACGGTGCACCCGGCGGGCGCGGAGCTGAACGTCGCGGTGGACCTGGCCCACCTCGGCTGGCGCGTGCGGTTCGTCAGCGCCCTGCCGGACAACCCCCTGGGCCGGCTGGCGCTGCGGGTGATCCGCTCCCACGGCGTGGAGGCGGCCGGCCATTTGGCGGCCCCCGGACGCATGGGCGTCTTCTACTACGAGCCCGGCGCGGCGCCGCGCGGGGGAGAGGTAACGTACGACCGCGCGGACTCGGCCTTCAGCCGGTTTCCTTGGCACGAGTACAACTGGGAGGAAGCCATCGACGCCCACAGCGTGTTCTTGACCTCCGGGATCACGCCCGCCCTAAGCCCCCAAGCCGCGGCCGGCGTTCAGGCCGCGCTCCGGGCGGCCAAGGGCCGGGCGAAACTGGTGGCCTTTGACGTCAACTACCGCAGCAAGCTGTGGTCCCCCGCCGAGGCGCGGGAGGCCATCGTGCCGCTGCTGGCCTACGTGGACTGCCTTTTCGTGTCCGCCGACGACGCGGTGCGGGTGCTGGGGGCGCCGCCCGTCGAACCCGAGGCCATGCTGCCCTGGCTGGCCGACCGGTTCAGCTTGCAGGGGGTCGCGATGGTGTACAACCCGACCCCATCCCCGGGTGCCGCGCCGGTGCAGTGGCGGGCCCTCGTCTGGCGCGCCGGAAAGCTGGCCGCCTACGACCAGCCCGCCGGGGTCACGACCGTCGACAGGCTCGGGGCCGGAGACGCCTTCGCCGCGGGCGTGCTGTGGACGTGGATGCAGGGCAGGCCCGTGCAGGACCTGGCCCGGTACGGGAGCGCCATGATGGCCCTCAAGTGCACCTTCGAGGGCGACTTCTGCCCCGTCTCCGCCCAGGAGCTGGAGCGGGCCGCCACCCACAGCGGCGCCGGGGTGCACCGCTAGCACCTTCCATACGGGCGTGCAGCGGTAGCACCTGCCATTCCGGCGTGCACCGCTAGCACCTCCCATACCGGCGCGCACTGCTAGCACCTCCCATGCCGCGCTAGCACCCAAAACTCCTGCTCTGCGTCCGCAACCCCGTCGGCCCCTGCCGTAGCGTCAAAGGCTGCCAACCGTGCCGGCGGCCCGCGTTCAGCGGTGGCTGTACAGAGGCAAGCCGGGCACGCCAATGGACAGCACCTGCAAGGTGCCCGTGGCCGCCTCGGTCACGTACAGCCGCTCGCCGTGGAAGGCCACGTTAGTAGGCCTCGGCCCGTCCACCGGCAGGTACGTGACGGAACCGCCGCCCGGCGGGATGACGCCCACCGCCCCGCGCCCGTACAGCGCCACGTAGAGGTTGCCGCGTAGGTCCAAGGCCATGCCGTCGGGCCCGCCTTCCACCTGGGCATACACGTCCCACTCCCGGCAGCGGCCCGCCGCGTCCAGCCGGCAGCGGAGGATGCGGTGGCGTTTGGTTTCCGCCAAGTACAAAATCGACGCGTCCTCCGAGAGGCACAGGCCGTTGGGAAAGGCGAGGCCGTCCAGGACCACCGACAACCGGCCCGCCGGGGTCAGCCGGTACACCTTGCCGATGGGGTTTTCCGCGCTTGAGTGCAAGGGATCGGTAAAGAACAACGTGCCGTCCGGACCGAAGCACAGGTCGTTGGGACCGTTAAACGGCCGGCCCCGGAAGGCGCCGGCCACCGCCTGCTGCTCCTTGGTCTCGGGATCCACGCGCAGCACGGCCCGCAGCCCCGAATCGGCCACATACAGGCTGCCGTCCTTGTGAATGGCGAGGCCGTTGGGCCGCCCGCCGGTGGGATGAAACACCTCCGGCTGCCCGCCGGGCGGCACGCGGGAGATGTACCCACCTTCCAGGTTGACCAGGTACAGCGTGCCGTCCCGGGCGAAGGCGGGGCCTTCGGGAAACTGGAAGCCGCCTGCGATGATCACCGTGCCACGTCGAGCGGCCAGCGGCTCACTCGACCGCCTCCTCTCCAGCGATCCGGATGGGCGGCCGGCCCCAGCGGCGGCGCAAGGCGGGGGAAACCAGGGCCCCCGGGGACAGGGAGGTGAGCCCGCCGTCCACCGGCAGGTCAACCCCGGTCACGAAGCCGGATTCATCGGAAACCAAATACAGCGCCGCATACGCGACATCGTCCACGCGGCCGAGCCGGCCGATGGGATAGGCCTCGCGGATGAGGCGTTCATCCGCCGGCGTTAGGGTCTCCCGGATGCGCTCGGTGAGGATCAACCCCGGTGAGATGCAGTTGCACCGGATCCCGTGCGGGCCGTACTCGATGGCGATCTGCTTGGTGAGCCCGCGCACGCCGCCCTTGGCGGCCGTGTAGGCCGCGTGGTGCGGGTTGGCCACGATCTGGTTGATGGAGGCGATGTTGACGATCGCGCCCTGCCCCTGGCGCACCATGTGGGGCAAGACGGCCTTGCACATGAGGAAGACGCTCGTCAAGGCGTTCCGGATGGTCTCGTCCCAGTCTTCGTCAGCGGTTTCCACGAGGGGAGCCACCACGTACCAAGCCGCGTTGTTGACCAGGAAATCCAATCGCCCAAACCGGTCCATGGCCAGCGCCGCGACGGCCTGCGCGACCTCGGGCCGGCCCAGGTCGCCCGCAAACGGCACCGCTTCCCCAGGCCCGCCTTTAAGCTCCGCCGCCGTGCGCTCAAGGGCCCCTGCGTCCACATCCACCAGCACGACCCGGGCGCCATGCTGCACGAACAAGGACGCGATGGCCTTGCCGATCCCCTTGGCCGCGCCCGTCACAATGCCCGCCTTGCCTTGCAGCCGCATGAATCTCCCCCCGGCCTCACGACTTCACGGCGCCGGCGGTGAGCCCCTGGATGAAGTACCGCTGCAGCAGCGTGAAGATGACGATGATGGGCAAGGAGCTGAGGATGGACGCCGCCATGGCGCCGCCCCAGTCGTTGCGGAACTCGCCCAAATACGTGAGCAGCAGGCCGGGGCCCAGGGTGCGCATTTCCCGGGACGTGGTGAGCGTCAACGAGTACAGCAGGTCGTTCCACGCCCACATGAACGCATACAGCGCCACCGTGATCAGCGCCGGCAGCGACAGGGGGAAGATGATGGTGTGCAGGATGCGGAAGTCGCTGGCCCCGTCGACGCGCGCCGCTTCCAACAGCTCCGTCGGCAAGTTGTGGAAGTACGTGTACATGATGAAGGTGCCCGACGGCAGCGCGAACACGATGTAGGAGAGGATCAGTCCGAAGTACGTGTCGGTCAAGCCCCAGTGGTTCAGCATGGGATACAAGGTGATGAGCAGCACCGCGAAGGGGAACATCTGCGCCGAAAGCAACAGGAACATCAAGTG
>DATCKT010000239.1:0-1691 GCA_036562195.1 Limnochordales bacterium | reverse complement strand
GCCCTGCAGGGGGCTCCACGGGGACGGCGGCGCGAGCCGGAGCAACGCGGCAGCGGCGCCAGGCCGCCCGCTGTCTGCTGCAACGACCAGGCAACCGCGCACAAGAAAGCCCCCCGGACGCCGCGCGCCAGGGGGCTTTGCCTGCGCATCCAACCCTGCAGGCCACAACCGCTTACGATCGCGTCCGAGACATCACACGGGGCCCGCCTCTTCCCGGGCCGGACGGAGCCGGCCGGGCAAGAGGAACACCACCGCCGGCACCAGGAAGACCAGCAGCACCACGCCGGGATGCACCGGGATCCCCAGCGCTGCCAGCAAGGTGCGGGCGTTGTAGAGGATGATCATGGCCCCCACCGTCACGCCCAATACGTCCAGCGGCAGCTTACGCACGAGCCAGGCGGCCAATGGCGCTGCGACTGCACCGCCCAGGACGATGGCCCCCACCCACAGCCAACTGATGCCCTCCCAGCCCAGCGCCGTCACGAACCCCGCCGTGGCCGACGTTGCCACGAGGAATTCGCTCGCGTCCACCGAGCCTATGACGCGCCGCGCCCGACCGGGTTCCCGCGCGACGAGGGTCGTGGTCGTCACTGGTCCCCACCCTCCGCCGCCGGTCGCGTCCAGCAGACCGGCCACCAGGCCCAGGGGAACCAGCCATCTGGAAGACAGCGGCCGGGCTCTTGTCAGCTTCCCCCGGCCTGCCCGCCAAGAGCGGACCAGCACAACCACGCCCAGCAAAAAGAGGAAACCGGCCACGCCCACGCGCGTCGCTTGCACCGGCAATGAAGCCAGGAGCCAAGCTCCGAGGAACGCGCCGGCGGCCCCCGGCACTCCGAGCCGCCACACCATCGTGCGGTCGACGTTGCCGAAGCGCCAATGGGCGACGCCGGAGATCAGGGTTGTGACCACTTCGCCCGCGTGCACCGACGCTGAGGCCACCGCCGGCGCCACGCCCAAGGCCAGCAGCATGGACGACGAGGTGACTCCGTAGCCCATCCCTAAGGCGCCGTCGATTAGCTGGGCCAGGAAGCCCACAAAGGCCAAGCTGACCAGGTTACGCACCCGTGCCCCCCCTTGCCCCAACCATCGATGGTGCCGGCTTCAGCGCCGGTGCTCGTCATCATATGGGAGCCGGTGGGACTTGGTTCCTAGGTCTGTACGGCCGGGCGGCAACGACCAGCCTCGGCAAAGTGGTGCGGGAGTTACTGCCATCGGCGCGTATTTGTGGTAGCTTGGAATTGAAAAGATTTGCTCCGCCGCCGGTGCGTACGGCGTCCGAGGGAGGCGGTTCCGTTTGAAACCGGCATGTCCCTTGCGCTGCATCCTGCTGTTCTTTAGCGTCTGTCTGATCCTTGGTTGGAGCGGTCTGCCGGTTGCGGCCGCACATGCGGACGTGCACGAAGCGGTGCTGGAGAACGGACTGCGGGTCATCGTGTACCCAAGGGACGGCGACCCGCCGCTGGCATCCGTAGTTCTGTGGGTGGGGGCCGGGGCGGCTGATGACCCTCCGGGTCAGGGCGGGTTGGCGCATCTGCTGGTCCACCTTGTTGTGGGGATGGACGAGTCGAGCGGTGGCAGCGGCGGCGGGCTGGGACGGCAGGTGGCGGCCATGGGCGGCACCTTCAACGCTGCTACCGCCTACGACTACACCGTATTCTGGGCTACCGTTCCGGCCGAGCACACCCCCACCG
>DATCKT010000233.1:0-8656 GCA_036562195.1 Limnochordales bacterium | reverse complement strand
TGCACGCCCCGCTCGGCGATGGTGCGGGCCGCCTGGGCCTCTTCCTCAGTGCCGATCTCGTCGATGACGATGACTTCGGGCATGTGGTTTTCCACGGCCTCGATCATGACGTCGGCCTGGCGGGTAGACCGAGGCACCTGCATGCGCCGGGCGTGGCCGATGGCCGGGTGCGGGACGTCGCCGTCTCCGGCGATCTCGTTGGACGTGTCCACGATGACGACCCGCTTGTTGAGCTCATCCGCGAGCACCCGGGCGGTCTCCCGGAGCATGGTGGTCTTGCCGATGCCGGGGCGGCCCAGGAGCAGCACGCTCTTGCCGCTTTCAATGACGTCGCGGATGATGTCGATGGTGCCAAACACGGCGCGCCCGATGCGGCAGGTGAGGCCGATGATGTGGCCCTTGCGGTTGCGGATGGCGGAGATGCGGTGCAGGGTGCGCTCGATGCCGGCGCGGTTGTCGTCGCCGAACTCGCCGACGCGGCGCACCACGTAGTCGATGTCGTCGCGGGTAACCGGCTCCTCGCTCAAGTAGACGAAACCGTCGGGAAACCGGGCCTCGGGCCGGCGCCCCAGGTCCAGCACGATCTCCAGCAGATCGTGCAGGTTGTCCATGCCGATCAAAACGTCCCGGATGTGGGGCGGCAGCACATCCAGCAGCTGTTCCAGGTTGTCAACGATCTCCTCGCGGGTGGCCATCGCCGCTTCCGCTCACCTCCCGCCCGGATCAGCCACGCGCACGTTCGGCCGACCCGCTGCCCATACCAATCCTCGCACTTCCCCGCCCTGCCTTAGGATGTCCTGCAAATACGCCACCGCCTCCTCGGAAACCTCCTCGCCGGGGCACCACACGGGAATGCCCGGTGGGTACGGGCACACCATGTCCGCGGCCACGGCGCCCACCGCGCGGTCCAAGGGGACCTGCCAGGCTGGAGCCAGGGCCGCCGCCCGCGGCCGCACGCGCTGCCGGCCGGGCGGTGGATGAGGAGCCAGCGGTGCCGCCGCCGGCCAGCGCATCGGGCCTTGCGGCGACTCGCCGGCGCGCGCGAGCTGCGGCGCTTCCCGCACCAGGCGCGTCAAGGCATGGCACAGCGCCCCGACGGTTTCCTCGTTGTCGCTCCAGGTGATGAGAGCCAGGATGTATCCCGGGCCGGCCAGCTCCACCTGCACGCCCCAACGGCGCAGGAAGCGGGCGGCGGCGTAGCCGCTGATTCCCAAGTCGGTAACCCCAAGAAGCACCTTGGTGGGATCCCAGCGCAAGCCGAGCTGTTTGCCGGCGCCGGCTGCGGGCAGGCACGTCAAGCCCGGCAGGCCGGCCACATGGGCGCGGACGGCTTCCGCCCGGGTCAGGGCCCGGGCCACCAGCCGCTGGCCGTCGAGGGCCACCTGCCGCCTGGCCACGTCCAGCGATGCCAGCAGCAACGCGGACGGGCTCGTCGTCTGGATGATGTCCAGCACGGCGGCGACCTTGTCCGGTGCCACCCGGCTTGTCCGCCCCAAGAGCCACGAAGCCTGCGTCAGCGAGCCCAGGAGCTTATGGGGGCTTTGGGCGCTCATGTCCGCGCCCGCGTGGATCGCGCGCGGCGGCAGGGCCGGGTGCAAGCCAAAGTGGGGGCCGTGGGCCTCATCCACCAGCACGGCGATGCCCCGAGCGGCCGCGGCCTGGGCGAGAGCTCCCAGGTCCAAGGCGGCGCCGTCGTACGTGGGATACGTCACCAGAATGGCGGACGCGTCCGGATGCTCGTCCATGGCGCGGATCCAGGCGGCCGCGGGCGGGGGCAGCCACAGGCCGGTCGCGGGGTCGTGCACCGGCTCCACATAGACGGGCCAGGCGTCGGCCAAGATCAGGCCGCCGATCACCGATCGGTGGCTGTTGCGGGCAACGATGACTTTGCCGCCGGCCGCCACGGCCAGAAGCATCGCGTGCACGCCGGCGGTGGTGCCGTTCACGAGGAAATGGCAAAAATCGGCGCCCAGCGCCTGGGCGGCCAAGCCTTCAGCGGCGGCCAGGACCGCCGTCCAGCTGTCGTCCCAACGGGGCGCCGCCAAAACGTCCGATACGTCCAGGCCCAGTGCCCCGGCACCCAGCTCCGCCGCCCACTCGCCGGGGGCACCCCGGCCTTGCTTGTGCCCAGGGGTGTGAAACGGCACAATTCCCTGATCCCGGTAGGCCCGCACGGCATCGAAGAAGGGCGTCTCCCCTTGCCCGATGCCTTGGGCATCCTTGGCCAGGCCCACCGCTGCGCCTCCTCCGCGGCCGGAGGCCCCTGCGCGCCGGCCGCATGGAGAGCTTCGACGGAGGTCTGGCGGACGCCTGCAGGCCGGTCAGTCGATGGACGCCTCGGCCAAGGAGCGCCAGAAGGCCGCCATGCGCCGCACGTACAACTCGTACCGCTCATCGGTCGCGTCCACGGCCACCATCTCCTGCTGACACGCGTCGCACAGGAATGCATGCAGCACCCTCACGCCCTGCTCCTTGACGTCGTCACACACGACGCACGGGCGCATGATCTCCTCCACGCGCTCTCACCTGCTCTCCCAGCTGCCCCACAAGCCTATGCCCCGGGCCGGAGCGGGGTGACGCACCCCGCAGGCCGCCTCACAAGCCGACGCGGTCCACCAGCTCCACCAGCACCCGCCGCGTGCTGCGGGGGTGGAAAAACAGCGTGCGCAAGCCGCCTAGCCCCCGTTCGGGATGACGGGCCAGCGGCACGCAGCCCCGGGCCTCGTAGTGCGGCAGCACCCGCTCGATGTCGTCCACTTCCAACGCGATGTGGTGCAGCCCTTCGCCCCGCTGGGCCAAAAAGCCGGCGACGGGCGATTCGGGCGACGTCGCCGCCACCAGTTCCAACAGCACCCCGTCCGGCCCGCACGGGATAGCCGCCAGGCGCAACCCTTGCTTGGGCAAGGTTGCCTCCTTGACTACGTCCTGCCCCAACACGTCCCGCCAAAAGGCGATGGCCGCGTCCATGTCCGCCACCGCTACGCCGATGTGGTGCAAGCGCCGCACCATGGCTCCGTCGCCTCCCATGCGCCCGTGTGTGTCCGGTTTTTCGGTTTCGCCGCCGCCCGTGGCTCCTCGCCCGGCAAGCCGCGCCGCCGCCCGCGGCCTGCCTTACGCCGCCGCCAGCAGCGCCACGCCGCCCACAATGGCCAGGCAGCTGACCAGTGTCCTGGCCGTCAGCCGCTCCTGCCCCGGGAAGAGCGCCATGGCCACCAGTATGGCCCACATGGGTTCCGTGGCCAGGATGATGCTGGTGACGTACGCCTCAAGCCGCGTCAAGGCCGAAAACTGCGCCAACAGGCCGAGGCTGAGGGCCCCGCCGGCCCACCAGTACCAGTGGGGCACGCCGCGGATGGCCGTGTCCACCATGCCCCGGAAACCGCGCCGCGCGGTGCCCAAGCCCACGTTGATCAGCAGGCCCGACGCCGCCCCGATGCCCGCCCCCAGCACCACCGAGGGCACGTAGACGACACCTTGCTTGCGCGCCACGAAACCGATGCCGAAAAGCAGCGCCGAGAGCAGGCCGTACAGGACGCCGCGCGGCAGGCCGAACCCGGTCCGGGCGCGCGGCCCGTCCCCGCTCGGGCGCGGCTCGGTCGCGCCGGGGCGTTCGCGGTTTCCCCGTACCGCGGCCGGTTGGGCGTGCCCCGCGGAGCCGCCCGCAACCACAATCCTTTCGGAGACGGCTGCCACGGCGGCCGTCCCAGCCAGCGGCACGGACTCGCCGCCTGCGGCCACCGCGGCCGGCTGGTCTTGCACCCCGGTTTTCACGGCTGGTGCCGCGGCGCGCGCCTGGGCGGCGTTGACGCGGGCATCGGCCGTCAAGAGCCACAGGCCGCTCAACACCAGGGCGGACGCCGCCAGCTTGACCCCCGTCATCTGCTCCCCCAGGAAGAGGTACGCGAGGATGCCGGTGAACAGCGGCGCGCCCACCTTGTACAGGGAGGCGCGGGACGCGCCGATCTCCCGCACCGCCGCAAACATCGAGAGGCGGCCGAACCCGGTGGTGACCAGGCCGCCCAGCATAAAGAACAGGACCCCGGTCCAGGTCAGCAGCTGGAGCTGGTCCCGCCACAGGAGCAGCGTCAGGCTGCCGAGGATGAGGACGTTCACCATCGCGGTGAAGATGACGCCGTCATCCAGGGGATACCGCCGTTGCCCCTCTTTCGCCAGGACGTTGCCCAGCCCAAAGAGGGCGGCGCTGGCCATCGCCAACAGAAGCCCCACGGGCATCCTCCCCCCACAGGGCGCGCTGCGGTCACAGCCCAACCGGCCGCGCCAGGCATGCGTGTTCGAACGCAGGCCCCCTCACGTGCTCAAACGCAGGCCCTCGTCAAAAGTCACATCTATTCAGATACCAAATGGAAACCGGAAGAACCTCCCAAAGAAACTTCCCAAAGGAACCTTCCCAAAGCACGAAGCGCCTCCGGCAACGTCGGAGGCGCTCGCGCTCTTTATGATCCGGTCATCTTCCGGAGGTTGTATTGCCGATTCCGGTCCACCGTGCCAGGCCGGGCTCCTGGTGCGGGTCATGGCTTGAGCGGCGGTCGCCGCGGCCCGCTCGACCGGCACGCCTTTTGGCGGCCGCTGCCGGCCTCCCGCCGCACCGCGTGCTACCGGCCTGACCGGCCTCCTTACTGGCCCTCCCGCTCCTCCAGCGCGGCCGCCACCAGCTCCGCCAGGTCCCGGGTGGCGACGGGCTTCTCCGCGCCCTGCTCGGTGGCCACCGTGTTCAGGCCGTCCTCCATCATCAGCATGCAGAACGGGCACGCCGTGCACACCGCCTGCGCCCCCGTGGACGCCACCTCCCGCGCCCGCTCCACGTTGATCCGCTTGCCCGGCTCGTCGTCCATCCAGTACCGCCCGCCGCCCGCTCCGCAGCAGAACCCCCGCTGCCGCGACCGCGCCATCTCCACCCGTTCCACGCCCAGCGCGTCCACCACCGCCCGGGGCGCGTCGTACTCCTTGTTGTACCGCCCCAGGTAGCACGGGTCGTGGTACGTCACCTTCGCCAGTTCCCCGAGTCCGCCCGGTTTCAGCGGCAGCTTGCCCTGGTCCAGCAGCTCCTTGATGAGCTGGCTGTGGTGAATCACTTCGTACTGGCCGCCGAAGTCCGGGTACTCGTTCTTCAGCGTGTTGAAGCAGTGGGGGCACGTGGTCACGATCTTTTTGACCCCGTAGCCGCCCAGCACTTCCACGTTCTGGCGGGCCTGCATCTCATACAGGTACTCGTTCCCGATCCGCCGGGCCGGGTCCCCCGTGCACGTCTCCTCTTCTCCCAGCACCGCAAAGTCCAGCCCCGCCGTGTGCATGATCTTGGCCATGGCACGCGCGATCTTCTGCGCCCGCTCGTTGAACGCCACCGCGCACCCGACCCAGAACAGGTACTCCGCCTGCCCCACCTCAGACAGCTCCCGCACGTACGGCAGGTCCGCATACCAGTCCCGGCGCGACGCCTGCGCGCCCCGGAACGGGTGCCCACGGTCCTCGATCCCCTGGAGCGCCGCCTGCGCCGTCTCCGGCAGCTCCGACTCCTCCATCACCTGGAAACGCCGCAGGTCCACGATCTTGGCCACGTGCTCGATCTCCACCGGGCACGCCGTCACGCACGCATGGCACGTGGTGCACGACCAGATGGTTTCCGGGGCGATGGACGTCCCCACGATGGGACGCGGCTCCATCTCCCGCTTCTCCCACGGCAGCCCGCCCACTTCCTCGCGCATCTGCCGCTGCATGTCCAAGATCAGCATCTTCGGGTTCAAAGGCTTGCCCACCGCATACGCCGGGCACACCGCCTGGCACCGCCCGCACTCGGTGCACGCGTCCAGGTCCAGCAGGTCCTTCCAGTCGAAGTCCCGCAGCGTCTTGACGCCCAGCACCTCGGTCTTTTCCATGTCGATGGGCTCAAGCCGCCCCGCCGGCTTCAGGTTCCGGGTGAAAATGGCCGCCGGCGAGGTGAACATGTGCATCATCTTGCTGAAGGGGATGTAGCCGATGAACACATACGAGACCAGCATGTGGAACCACCACAAAAACCGGTGCACCAAAAGCTGCGTCCCGTAATCGCTAATCCCCAAAGCCACCAGCCCACGGCCCACCGCCAGGCCCACCGGGCTCCAGTTGGCCCACGGGTCGTTGGTGGCCACCATCCGCAGGCCCTCCACCATGAACCCCGTCACCATGATGGTGAGCAGCGACACGAGAAAGAACCCGTCCCGCCACAGCCCGTGGGTCAGCCGCGGCACCCGCGCCACGTACCGCCGGTACAGCGCGATGAGCAGGCCCACGATGGCCCCCAGGCCGAAGATGTCCAGGATGAGGGACTGGAAGATGAGATAAAACCAGCCGTGCATGATGGGAATGCGCAGGTCGGCCTGGATGAACACCACCGTGGTGCCGATGAACAGGATCAGAAAGCCCCACGACAGCAGGACGTGAAACAGCCCCGCCGCCGGGTCGCCCTGCCGCAGCTGCTCCTGTCCCACCGCGTCGGCGAAGAACCCCCGCAGCCGCTCCCGCCAGTTGTCGGTGCGCTCGATGGGCTTGCCCGTCCGCCAGCGCCGCACCTGGTTCCACACGCCGAAGGCGAACGCCGCCGCCATGGGCAAAAGCAACAGGTACGTGCCCCAGATGAACTTGATGTTCCAAAAGATTTCTCGCGTCGCTGTCTCCGGCATGGCTCGCTCCTCTCCCCCGGACGCCGGGACGGGTTACGCCCGGCCCGTCATGCACGCAACCGCCAAGATGAACGCATCCCCTCACCGGGGCGCACCGGGACAGGGCACGACGGGCTGCCGCCGCGCCCGCCTCGCGCGCCGTGGCCCGGGCGCGTGGCGTCCGTGCCCGGGCCGATGCAGTCCAGCTCAACCTAACGGGCCCGCTTAGGCGCCTTTGATGCGGCGCAGCTCGGCCAGGAAGGCCGGCAGCACTTCCTTGTAGTCCGCCACCACGCCCAGGTGCGCCACCCGGAAGATGGGCGCCTCCGGGTCCTTGTTGATGGCCACGATGGTCTTGGACCCCGACATCCCCGCGATGTGCTGGCTCGCTCCTGAGATCCCCACCGCGATGTACACGTCCGGCGCCACCGTCTTCCCCGTCTGGCCCACCTGCTGCTGCGGCGACACCCAGCCCGCGTCCACCGCCGCCAGCGACGCACCCACCGCGCCGCCCAGCACCTGCGCAATCTCCTCCAGCAGCTTGAACGGCTCCGGGCCCCCAAGGCCGCGGCCGCCCGACACCACGACCCGCGCGTCCTCCAGCCGCACCTGGCCCCGGCTCTCTTCCTGCTTCCGCTCCAGCACCTTCACCCGGCCCGCCGGCGCGCTCACGCCCAGCGCCTCCACCGCTCCGCTCCGGCTCGCGTCCGGCTCAAGCGGCTCCATCGTCCGCGCCCGCACCAGCGCCACCTGCACCGGCGTCCGCACCGCAAGGCGCGCCATCGCCTTGCCGCCGTACACCGGTTTCGTCATCACAAACCGCCCGCCGTCCCAGCTAATCCCTACGCAGTCCGTCACGATCCCCGCACCCAGCCGGTGCGCCAGGCGCGGCCCCACTTCCCAGCCAAACCGGTCCCCCGGCAGCAGCACCAGCCCCGCTCCCGCCTGACGGCACACCGCTTCCGCCGCCGCCACGTACGCGTCCGCGTCGCCTTCGGGCAACCCTTCCACCGTCAGCACCCGGTCCGCCCCGTGGGCGATCATCCCTTGCGCCGCCTGCGCCGCCGCTCCCAAAGCACCGGCGATCACTTGCCCGCCGCTCGCGTCCGCCAGCCGCCGGGCCCCGCCCAGCACTTCCCGCACTGCCGACGACGGCCTACCTGCGTCAATCCCCCAGCCGATGACCACCACGTTCATCTCAGATCACCTTCCGCTCCAACAGCTTCCGGGCCAGGTTGACGCCCTTCTCCGCTCCGTCTTCACCGTCCACAAACTCGCACTCCGACTTCACTTCCGGAATGAACAGCTCCAGCACTTCCAGCCGGTTCGCTTCGGCACCCACGTCCCCGGCGCCCAGCCCCAGGTCCGCCGCCCCGTACGTCGTGATGGGCTTGCGGTTGGCCATCATGATGTCCTTCACCTTCGGCAGCCGCGGCTGGTTGTCGTTGGCGTTGGTGATGCTGGCCACGCACGGGCGCGCCGCCTCCACAATCACCAACCCGCCGTCGGCCTCCCGCTCCAGGCGCAGCTTGTCGCCCTGCACGTCCAGCCGGGGCACAAAGGGCACGAAGGGCATCCCCAGCTCTTCCGCGAGCAGCGCGCCCACTTGGCCGAAGTCCCACTCGCCCGACTGCCGCCCGCACAGCACCAGGTCCACCGCACCCAGCTTGCGGATGGCCGCCGCCAGCGCCCGGGCCGCCACCGACGGCTCCAGGGCCACCACCTGGGACTCGTCGATGAGCACCGCCTGGTCGGCGCCCATGGCCAGCGCCCGCCGCAGGGCTTCCTTGGCCTTCTCGGAGCCCAGCGTCAGCACGGTCACCGTGCCGCCGTGCCGCTCCTTGAGCTGGATGGCCACTTCCAGCGCGTTGAGGTCAAAGGGCCCGATGACCAACGACGCGCTGCCCGGATCCGCCGCCTTGCGCTCCGGGTCGATCTTGAACGCCCGCGGCGAGATCTCGGGGTCCAAGATCTGCTTGATGCAGACTGCAATGTGCATG
>DATCKT010000230.1:0-1897 GCA_036562195.1 Limnochordales bacterium | reverse complement strand
ATCCTGGGCCTGGTGGTGTTCGTCGCCGTCTGGCTGCGGGAACTGATGGCGTACCGGCGGGAGGTGGCGATGAGCACGGTCGCCGGATGATGAGTATGGGAGGTGCAACGACGGCATGGCCAACAGCGATTGGCGCCAGGGGCTGGACGAGTGGCCCAATTCCGTGGGCGAGCTGTATATCGATCCTCGGCGCACAGCCCTCGTGATCGTGGACATGCAGAACTACTACGTGCGGGATGACGGCGGGATGGTGCAGCTCTTGCGCCGGCGGTTCCCGGCGCGGGCCAGCTACCTGGCAGAGCGGATGAAGGTGGTCATCCCGAACCTGCAGCAGCTACTGGCGTTTTTCCGTGAGCAGGGGTTGCGACGAGTGTTTCTCACGGTAGGCGCTGAGCTCCCCGACGGCAGCGACCAGTTCGACCGGCGCTACCGGCGGGACCGGCGGCGGGCCGAGCAGGCGGGCCTGGCCAGCGTCTTGTCCAAGGGCACGTACCAGCACGCCATCATCGACGAGCTGGCACCCCGTCCGGACGAGCTGGTGCTGAACAAAAACTCCGTTAGCGCCTTCAGCTCCACGGGCTTTGACCAGTTGCTGCGCAACATGAAGGTAGAAACGCTGGTCATGACCGGCTGCGCCACCGATTCCTGCGTGGAGACGACGGCGCGGGACGCCGCCGACCGGGGCTACAACGTGATCCTCGCGGAGGACGCGTGCGCAGCCTTCGGCGAGGAGGCCCATGTGGCTACGCTGCGGGCCTTCGCCCGCATGTTCGGCAAGGTGGCCACCACCGCTGAGGTGGTCGAATTCCTCCGGGGAGCGTTGAGCAGGGAGGGGGTCACGGTCTGGCCGTAAGGCCAGGCGCCGTGTCCCCCTTCCCCGTCATTCGGGGAGGAGACGCGGGAAGTCGATGGCGCGGCCGGCGCCTTGCGCACGGGCGGCCAGGTACACCGCCCGGGCCGCCGCCACGTCTTCCATGGCCACTCCTATCGACTTGAAGAACGTGATGTCGTCGTGGCGGCGGCGGCCGGGCACTTCGCCCCGCACGATGCGGCCCAGTTCCACCACGTCATCCCACTTGAAAGCGCCGGCCGCCGCCGCGTGGATGAGGTCACCGGCTTCCATCTCGGCCTGTTGCCGGTCATCGACCGCGACGACCGCGGCGCGTGCCACGACGCCGGCCTCCACTTCGCAGCGGCCCGGCAAATTGGCGCCCATCGCGTTGATGTGCATGCCGGGGGACACGTCCGCGGCGGCCAGGACGGGTGCGGTGGCCGTGGTGGCCGTCACCACCACGTGGGCGCCGGCGACGGCGGCTGCGACGCTGTCGGCAGCCTCGACGCGCAGACCCAGCTTGGCGCCCATTTGCTGGGCAAAGGCGGTCCGTCGCTCGGGGTCGCGGCTGTAGACGCGGACGCGCGCGGGGCGCTTGAGAGCCGCCAAGGCCAGGATCTGGGTCGTGGCTTGAGTGCCTGTGCCGATGACGGCCAGCTCCTCCCAATCGGGATGGGCCATGTACTTGGTGGCCACCGCCGTGGCCGCGCCGGTGCGCATCTGCCCGAGCCAGTCGGCCTCCATCATGCTGACGGCTTCGCCGGCGTCGGCGTCGTAGAGCAAAAGGAGCGCCATGGGCCCGCGCCGGCGCGGGAAAATGGAGGACAGCTTCACCGCATAAAAGCCGTCGGCCGGGAGTCCTGCGCTCATGGTGCGGAACACGCCCGCGGGCAAAGTGAGCCGGCTGCGGGGGACGTTGACCACGTCTTTGCTGTGCTGCCGGCGAAACACCGCCTCCACCGCTTCAATGGCCATGGCGGGCGTCAGCAGTCGTTGCACGTCCTGTTCGGTCAAAAGCAGCATAGCCGGTCCCGTCCTTTCGGGCGATGGCGGGTTGGATATGTG
>DATCKT010000229.1:0-7209 GCA_036562195.1 Limnochordales bacterium | reverse complement strand
CCCCTGCCTGGGCCCGTTGGAAACCGTCCCAAGCCCTTCTTGTGGCGAATGCGGATTCCGGGCAAGCTAACCGCACTAAACCCGGAGCAGAAGGGGTGATCCCGCGGTGGGGTCCCGCCGGCCGCAATCCATCAAGTACGTTCTGCTGGCGCTGGCCCTCGCCCTGCTGGTGTTTGCCGTGGGGGCGGCGCCGGAAACGTGGCGGGATTTGCGCCGTGCCCTGCGGGAAGCGGATCTGGAGGAGGGCATCGAGTACTTGCGCGGGTTCGGGGGCTGGACGGTGCTGGTCATTGTGGGCCTGTTCACGGTGGAAGCCCTTCTGGCCCCGGTGCCCGCCTGGTTTCTCATGATCGCCAACGGCATCCTCTTCGGCCCGTGGCTGGGGGGCTTGGTGAGCCTGCTGGGCGTCACCACCGGTGCCCTGGCCGCCTTCTCGGTGGCCCGGTGGGTGGCCCGGCGCGCCATCCGCCGCCTGCTGCCGGCGAAGATCCTGGAGCGGGTGGACGAGTTCAGCCGGCGCAACGGCTTCTTCGTCCTCCTGGTCGCCCGCCTCATCCCCGTTACCTCGAGCGATCTGTGGAGCTACGCCGCGGGCCTCTCACGGATCCCGGTGCTGCCGTTCCTGGCCGCCACGGCGTTGGGCGACCTGCCGTCCATCCTGCTTTTCTCGTTCCTGGGCACCGCCGTCCTGGAGGACCCCCGCTACCGCTGGTGGCTGGCCCTGGGCGGCTTGGGCCTGCTGGCCGCCTACGGCGCCTACCTGGCCTGGCGGCGGGCGCGGTCGAGCCGCTGAATTCCCTCCTTATAAATTATACATTTCGATTAAAAAGAAGCGTAAAGTCTGTGAGCGATTCGTCCGATCTTGAGAAGAGAGCCAGTCCTCCGGGGCGCGGGCGGCGGACGGCCTGGGCGGACCCGGTGTCCGCGCGCGCTTTCCCCCGGTGGGCGCACCGCGGTTCGGAAAGGAGTGCCCACGATGCAACAGAAGCGCCGCTTGGGTGGCCTGGCCGCTCTCCTGGTTCTAAGCTTCCTCTTGGTCGGTTTGGTTCCGGCCGCGATCATTTCCGCCATCTCCTACCGGGGTGGAGCAGCGGCCATCGAGGCGCAGGTGCTCGCCCAGCTGACCTCGCTGCGGGACACGAGGAAAGCCATGGTCGAGCGGTACCTGGAGGACCGCATGGCCCACGCCAACATCCTGGTCCTGACGCCCAGCGTCCAGGACGGTCTGCCCATGCTGCGCAACGCCGTCCGGCAGCGGGGGGTCGGCTCGGTGCTGTGGGAGAACGCTGTCTCCCGCGTCGGTCCTTTCTTGAGCAGCTTTGCGGCGGACAACGGCTACTGGGGCGTCTACCTCATCGGCGACGACGGCACCGTCCTCTACAGCACGGCCGATGAGGCCAGCCACGGCCTCAACCTCCTGCAAGATCCGGGCCAGCGGCCGAACCTGGCGGCCGCGGTGCAGCAAGCCGGGAACCGGACCGCCACCGTCGTGAGCGACCTGGCCCTCTACGGCCCGGCCGGCGGCAGGCCCATGATGTTTGTGGTCACGCCGTTCCTGAACACCTTCGACGGCTCGGTCATGGGCTTCGTCGCCCTCGGCTTGCCGCCCGACGACTTGAACGCGATCCTCGGCATCCGCACGGGTCTCGGCGAAACCGGCGAAACGTTCCTGGTCGGCTCCGACCGCCGCCTGCGCACGGCGCTGCGGGAAGGTGTCGGCGACGCCATCCTGCAGCAGCAGGTGGACACCGAGCCGGTGCGGCGGGCGTTGCAGGGGGAAACGGCGGCCGTGGTCGCGGTGGACCATCGCGGCGAAACGGTGCTGGCCGCATTCACTCCCATCGAGTTCGGCGGGATGCGGTGGGCGCTGGTCGCGGCCATGGAGCAGGATGAGGCATTGGCCGCCAGCCGGTCGCTGCTGCAGACCAGCATCCTGGTGGCCGTCCTCGTGGCGGTGGTGGTGGTGTTGGTGGCGCTGTTCCTCGGCCGCAACATGTCCCGGCCTATCCTGCATACCGCCGCGGCGGCCGTGCGCCTGGCCGAGGGGGATCTCACCATGGAACCGCTAAAGGTCGGGCGCCGCGACGAGATCGGGGCCATGAGCGCGGCCTTCAACGAATCGGTGCTCAAGCTGCGCCAGATGATGAAGGAAATCCAGGAAACCAGCAGCGAGCTGGCGGAGCGGGCGCGGCGCATGACCC
This sequence comes from Limnochordales bacterium, assembly GCA_036562195.1. Classification (GTDB taxonomy): domain Bacteria; phylum Bacillota; class Limnochordia; order Limnochordales; family ZCTH02-B6; genus ZCTH02-B6. Next base: position 5,008 of record DATCKT010000229.1, on the reverse strand, counting down.
GCGTGGCCGAGCAGTCGTCGGCAGCCACCAACCACATCTCCGCCGCCATCCAGCAGGTGGCGTCCGGGGCCAACCTGCAGGCGTCCACCACCCACGAGACGGTGGCCACCATGGAGCAGCTGCGGCGCGCCATCGAGCAAATCGCCGCCGGTGCCCAGCAGCAGTCGCAGCGGGTGTACGCCATGAGCGAGTTGACCCAGCGGATGCTGGCCGCCCTGGAGGAGGTCTCCTCCTCGGCCCGCATGGTGGCCGAAGGGGCCGCCAAGGACCTGGCGGCCGCCCGGGCCGGCGGCGAGGCGGTTCAGGAAACGGTGCGCGGCATGGGGCGTATCCGGGACACGGTCAACCAGGTGGCCGAGCGGGTCAACGAGCTGGGCGCCCAGTCCCAGCGCATCGGCGAAATCGTACGGCTCATCAGCGACATCGCGGACCAGACCAACTTGCTGGCCCTCAACGCCGCCATCGAAGCGGCCAGGGCCGGCGAACACGGGCGGGGCTTCGCCGTGGTGGCGGAGGAAGTGCGGCACCTGGCGGAGCGCTCGGCCCAGTCTACCCGGCAAGTGGCGGAGCTGGTGGCCAGCATCCAGGCCGGCGTCGACATGGTGGTCAAGGCCGTGCAAACCGGCTCCCGGGAAGCGGAAGAAGGTGCCATCCTGGCCCGCCGGGCCGGCGAGGCCTTCGAGCAGATCGTGGCGGGCATCCAGCAGAGCAACGAGCGGGCGCAGGCCATCGCGGCCGCGGCGGCCCACGTGGCCGCCAGCAGCCAGGAGATCGCGCGGGCCGTGGAGGAGGTCTCAGGCATCGCGGAAGAGAACGCCGCGGCCACCCAACAGATGTCGTCTTCGAGCCACTCGGTGAGCCAGGCCATCGAGCACGTGGCCACGGTGGCCAGCGAAACCGCGGCGGCCGCCGAGGAGGTCTCGGCTTCTACGGAGGAGGTCAGCGCGGCGGCACGGGACATGCAGGAGTCGGCCAGCAGCTTGATGGAGATGGCCGAGCGCCTGGCGCAGTTGGTGGGCCGGTTCCGGCTGTGACGGCCGCTGCGGCGAAAGCGGCGCTGGCGACGCCTCCGCCGGCTTGGGCTGGCGGCCGGGGTGGCCACCCGCGGCGTACACCGCCCAGGCGTGCATCAGCCCACGGGAGCCCCGCTGGAGTCCAGCGGGGCTCCGCCTTTCCGCGCCGCCCCGGCGCGGCCCTCGCCCGCCGCGAGCGGCGGTCTCCGTCGGGTTTCCCTACCTGCCGCGGAACGTGGGCTTGCGCTTCTCAAGGAACGCCCGGACGCCTTCTTGCGCGTCGTCGGTGGCCACAATGGCCAAGAAGTCGCTGGCCTCGGCTTCCAGCCCTTGCGCCAGCGGCACGTCGATGGCGCGCAGCACGTTGGCCTTGGCGGCGGCCAGGGCACGGGTTGGCCCCTGGGCCAACTGGGCGGCGTAGGCCATCACCCGCTCCTCAAAACCTTGCGCCGGCACGGCCTCGTGCACCAGCCCGATGGCCTGGGCCTCCGGGGCCTTGAGCCGCCGGCCGTGCAGGATGAGCTCCAGCGCCCGCGCCCGGCCCACGATGCGGGGCAGCCGCTGGGTGCCGCCGGCCCCCGGGAAGATCCCGAGGGAGACCTCGGGCAGGCCGATGGTGCTCTTGCCGTCGTCGATCATCAGGCGGAAGTCGCAGACCAGCGTGAACTCGCAGCCGCCGCCCAACGCGTGCCCACTGACGGCGGCCACCGTGGGCTTGGGCAGCCGCTCGATCCGGTTGAAGCAGTCGTGGAACGCCGCAATGGCCGCCTTGGTTGCCTCCGGCTGCTGGAATGCCTTGATGTCCGCCCCGGCCACGAAGATCCCCGGGACGGCGCTGCGGAACACCACCGCCCGCACGCCGTCGTCCTTTTCCAGGGCCGCCACCGCGTCGTCGATCTCCCGCAGGAACCGCTCCTCCAGCGCATTGACGGGCGGCTTGTTCAAGATCACGCTGGCGACGCCGCCGTCCCGCTGGACCTCCACCCACGCCATCCGTCTGCCACCTCCGTGTTGTCGCTGTCCCCGGGGGCATCCCCCAGTGGGCCGCCCCCGGCAAGGAACCCGCTTCCCCGAGGCCCGCGATCCCGGACGGACGAAAACGGGCTGCATCCAACGGAAAGAGCGGGTGCGGCGCGTCCATCGACGGGCGCCCACACCCGCTCTTGTTGTTCTCCGCCGGCCCCAACCCTCCTGCGGGGGGCCGCGACGCCTGGAGCGCTTAAGCAGCCTGCAGCCCTTAGAAAACCGGGATTAAGGACCCTTCGAAGTACTCCAGGATGAAGTCTCGCCCTTCCGGACGGGTCAGCACCTCGCCCAGCTTCTGGATGGCCAGTCCCTCCGCCGCTCTCGATAAGAGTGGCATCGACGGGGTCGTATAGAAACCCTGGCCGACGCTGTCAAAGGTGACTTTTGTCACTTAGTTTCCCAGCCCGGCGCGCCGGCCCGCGCCCCGGCCGCCGCGGCGCGGCACGGCCGATACACCAGGGCCGCCGGCTGCGGGCCGGCGCCGGCCGGGCTGCTGGTCACCTGTTCCATCGCCTCCAGCACGTCCAGGTGCCCCTGCACTTCCGAGACGGCCAGCACCAGCTGCTGGCCCACCGCGTGCGGGAACATGGCCTGTGCCAGTTCAAACGCGGTGGCCGGTGCCGCCATAAGGCGCGCCAGCAGGTGCTGGAGGCGCTGCCCGTGCAGGGCCAGGCGCTCGTGGACCAGAGCCTGCACATCGACGAACGGCTGCCCGTGGCCGGGCAGGGCCAGCTGCACGGGCAGCGCCGCCACCCGCCGCAAGGCGTCCAGGTACTGCACCAGCGTCCGCGGCCGGCCGGCGCCCGCCGCCGGCGGCGGCTCGATGATGGCGTTGGAAGACACCGCGGGCAACAGGTGGTCCGCCGTGAACATGATGCGGCTGGGCTCATGGTAGAGGCACACCTGCGACCCCGAGTGGCCCGGCGTGTGCAGCACCCGCCAGACGCGATCGCCCATGGGCACCAGGTCGCCGTCCTGCAGCCACCAGTCCGCCCCGGACCTGGGCTCCCGCTCCCCCAGGCGCCGCAGCCCCTCCAGAGAAGCCTCCACCAGGGGCGCCGGCATGCCGGCTTCCTTCAGCCACCGCTCATAAAACCCCAGCCGCCGCTCGGGCTGGGCGCCGAAAAACGGCGCGGCGGCCATGTGGGCCGCCACCCGGGCGCGGCGGTTGTACCTCCGGAAGCGGTCGAGACCCCCATGGTGATCCACGTGCGGGTGGGTGATGACGACCTGCTCGATCTCCTCCGGCTTGACCCCCAGCGCCCGCAAGCCGTCCATGAGCGCCGTCTCGCCTTCGTCTGTGTCGGGCCCCACGTCGATGAGGGTCAGCGGCCGCCCAAAGACGACGTAGACGTTGACCGGGCCCACGGGATAGGGCGTCGGCAGCTCCAGGCGAGCGATGTGGTCGGGCAGGCGCGGCTCGGGCGCCTGCCCGTTCGTCTCCGGTGTCGCCTCCGTCACCCTTTGACGCCTCCCAAGTAGCTGCGGGCGATGACGATGCGCTGGATTTGGCTGGTGCCCTCGTAAATCTGCGTAATCTTGGCGTCCCGCATCATGCGCTCCACGGGGTAGTCCCGCATGACGCCGTAGCCGCCCAGCAGCTGCACCGCGTCGGTGGTCACCCGCATGGCCACGTCGGTGGCGAACAGCTTGGCCATGGACGAATAGCGGTTGGCCGTGGTCAGGCGCGCGCCGCCCCGGCCTTCTTCCCACACCCGCTTGGCCGCCTGATACACCAGGCCCCGGGCCGCCTCAATCTGGGTCGCCATGTCCGCCAGCACGAACTGGATGCCCTGGAAGTCGGCCACCGGCCGGCCGAACTGCCGCCGCTGCTGCACGTACTCCAGCGCGTAATCGAAGGCCCCTTGCGCAATTCCCAGGGCCTGCGCCGCGATGCCCGCCCGGGACCGATCCAACGTCTTCATGGCCAGGGCGAACCCCTCGCCCTCCTCCCCTAGCCGGTTGGCGGCCGGCACCCGGCAGTCTTCAAAGACGAGCTCCGCCGTGTCCGACGCCCGCAGCCCCAGCTTGCCCTTCATGGGCACCGCGGTGAAACCGGGCGTGCCCTGCTCCACGACGAAGGCCGAGATGCCCCGGGGACCGGTGCTCTGGGGATCGGTGCGGGCGAAGACGCAGACCACCTGGGCCTGAGAGCCGTGGCTGATGAACACCTTGCGCCCATTGAGGACATAGCTGTCGCCGTCCCGCCGCGCCCGCGTCTCCATGCCGCCGGGGTCGGAGCCCGCGCCCGGCTCGGTGAGGGCGAAGGCCGCCAGCCAGCCATCCTGGGCCAGCTTGGGCAGGTAGCGCCGCTTCTGCTCCTCGTTGCCGCCCAGCACGATGGGGGTCACGCCCAGGTCCTGCACCGCCACGATCAGGGCCACGCTGGCGTCCACTTTGGCGAGCTCCTCAATGACAAGGCACCGGGTCAGGAGCTCCGCGCCCGATCCACCGTACTCCTCGGGGATGGCCAGGCCCAAGAGTCCCAGGTCCGCCAGCTCCTTGACCACCTCCACGGGAAACCGCTCCTCCGCGTCCCACTGGGCGGCATAGGGAGCCACCTTCTCCCGGGCCAGCTCCCGCACCATGGCCGCGATCTGGCGTTGCTCGTCAGTGAGCAGGAAATCCACCCTGACTCCCTCCTCCATCGCCCCGACGGGCGTTTGGTCCCCCTTCGGCGCTGCGCGGCCACCGTGTCCCGCGAACGCGCTGCGCCGCCACTGTGTCCTGCTGGCGCGCGACGCGGCAACCGTGTCCTACGGGCGCGCTGCGCTCCCGCCGTGTCCCGCAGGCGCGCTGGCTGCCCGCGTCCCCCGGGCGTTTACGCGGCGGCGCCGTCCTGCAGGGCCTCGGCCACCAGCTCCGCCAGGTCCCGGGTGGCGACGGGCTTCTCCGCGCCCTGCTCGGTGGCCACCGTGTTCAGGCCGTCCTCCATCATCAGCATGCAGAACGGGCACGCCGTGCACACC
>DATCKT010000225.1:0-2934 GCA_036562195.1 Limnochordales bacterium | reverse complement strand
GTTGGCTTTCTCGAGACGTTGAACGGGTGGGCGTGGGTCATCGCCTTGCTGGGGTTTGCGCACACGCACCTGAACTTCCCCCATCCGGTGCTGCGCTACGCGAGCGAGGCGGCCTACCCTTTCTACATCCTGCACCAGACGGTGCTGGTGGCGGTCGGCTGGCTCGTCGTGCGCTGGCCGCTGGGCGTGGCCATGAAGTGGGCGATCATCAGCGCGGTGGGGGGTGCGGCCACGCTGGCGGTGTACGAGGTGCTGGTCCGAAGGAGCCGAGTCCTGAGGTTCCTGTTCGGCATGAAACCGGCGGCTCGGGGATAGCCGCTGCCAACGAACGTATTGCCGGGGGTCGAGATGGCGCGCGTCCGCTACTTCCGGGCGACCAGGTAGGACACCGAGTGCGCCTCGAGGGGGTTGTCGAGCATTTCGAACCTGGCCTGCTTCAATGCGTCTCGCACTGCACCCATCTCTACCGCCCGCCGCGCCGGACCGTAAAAGGAGAGCACGAGCACACCGCCCTTTTTCAGGACTCGCCTGATCTCCAAAAGCCCCGCCCACTGATCCGGCCACAAGTGGAACGAGTTCATGGCGAGCGCCTTGTCAAAAACCTCATCATCGTAGGGGATGCGCTCGACTGTGCCGCGGAGCAGCCTCACGGTCCCCTGCTCGATCGCCTCTACGTTGCGGGCTTGGGCCATTTCCATCATGACGTCCAAAGGATCGATGCCCACAATCAGGCCTTCTCCGGATAGCCGCTGGCTGATGACCTGGATGGCGATTCCCGGCCCGAATCCGATCTCGAGGATCTTGTCGCCCAGACGGACATCGAGAAGCTCGGCCACACGCGCGGCGATGTCGCGCTGCTTTCGGCCGGCCATCATCTTGCCGCCTATCCGGCCGAGAAAGCCCGCCGGCACTCCGAACGCCCGCCATAGCCATCGATCGAGCAAACGCATCGATTCGTCACTCTAACCCCACAAGTCTGTTGCAGCCGGCCTTGGCTGCAAAAGGAGGCAGCCAGCCGGACATGGCGGCCGTCAGGAGCGCTACCAGCGTTGCGCCGATTCTCCACTGAAACCGCTGGGTCACGGGCGTCCCCTCCTTGCCAATTTGCTCAGCGATCCCCCTTGCCGCCGGAAGCCTCACTCCGATGGGAGCGGCATGACGACGCTGCGCACGGCCCGGTCGGGCCGGAACAGCTCCTCCGCCCAGGCGGTGATTTGCTCCAGCGTCACGGCGCGCACCAGCTCCGAATAACGCTCCGCGAGCTCGAAGCCGAAGCCCATGGCCTCACAAAACGCCAACAGCTCCGCCTGGCCGAGCGCCGTCTGCCGGCGGTTCCAGTATGCCCCGAACGTTCTTCAAACCCAAGGCGTTGAAGGTGCCGCCCATGGCGGCCACCTGCCGTCCGAACTCGCCGGCGCTGCCCCCTTCGGCTTCCTCTGCCGCTAAGACGAGATGCTCAAGGAAATGAGCCAAGCCGTCCTGGCCCGGGGGGTCCTCGGCCGAGACGCGGCGGAATTGAAACGCCGGCGTCAAGTCCGGAACACCTCCGTTGCACCGGCGGGCGGCGGACGAGCTCTTTCAATTACAAACTACCACAAATGTCCGCTGGCGGCGGTAACGCCCAGTCGCCCCCGTCACGGATCCTGGCCGCTGCCCGGCGACAGCCATGCATACCCCGGAACGCCACGGCGCCCGCCGGTCGGCTGCCGCCGCAGGTGGGTCTGCCCGGCACCACACCGCGTCCCCGCGCAAGCGCCCGTCCCGCCGCGGCACTTGGCGCCGGCGAAGCAGTGCCAGACCATGACCGGGTGCGCCATGGCGGCCGTTTCTGCCGGTCGTGCAGTCATAGGAACCAAGTCCCACCGGCGGCCATATGATGACGAGCACCGGCGCTGATGCCGGCACCATCGATGGTTTGGGCGAGGAGGAGCAAGGGTGCGCAGCCTGGTCATCTTGGCCTTCGCGGGCTTCTTGGCCCAACTGATCGACGGCGCCTTGGGAATGGGCTACGGCGTCACATCGTCATCCATGCTGCTGGCTTTGGGCGTGGCGCCGGCGGTGGCCTCGGCGTCGGTGCACGCGGGGGAAGTGGTGACGACCCTGGTCTCGGGCGTCGCCCACTGGCGCTTTGGCAACGTGGACCGCGGGATGATGTGGCGGTTGGGCGTGCCGGGGGCGGTAGGCGCCTTCCTTGGGGCTTGGCTCTTGACTTTGCTGCCGGTGGAGGCCGCCCGCGTGGGCGTGGCCGGCTTCCTGTTCCTGCTGGGCGTGGTGGTGCTGGTACGCTTCGTGCGGGCGGGCCGGGTGCGGCTGACGACGTCCCGGCCGCTGCCCACCGGGTGGCTGGTCCCCTTGGGCTTCGTGGCGGGACTGTTGGACGCTACCGGGGGTGGAGGATGGGGTCCCGTGACCACCACCACCCTCGTCGCCCGCGAACCTGCCCGGGCGCGACGCGTCATTGGCTCGGTGGACGCGAGCGAATTCCTCGTGGCGGTGTCGGCGACGGCCGGGTTCGTCATGGCCCTGGGCTGGGAGGGCATCAGCTGGCTGTGGGTTGCGGCCATCGTTCTGGGCGGCGCGGCGGCGGCGCCTTTGGCGGCCTGGCTCGTGCGCAAGCTGCCGCTGGAGGTTCTCGGCGTGACGGTGGGCGCCATGATCATCCTGTACAACGCCCGGACCTTGCTGGCGGCGCTCGGGGTCCCAGTGCCCCCCGGCGTGGTGCTCCTGGTCTTCCTCGTGCCGGCGCTGGCCCTGCTGCTCTTGCCGGGTCGGCTCCGGACAGCCAGGGAGGAGGCGGACCCCGTTTAGTTCCCTCGCTGTGGTCGAGGGCCGTTGTTCCACGTTGGGATGGGCGGGCATGCGCAGCCCCCCGGACGGCCAGCGTCCGGGGGGCTTGCTTGTGCGCCGCCGCCGGGCACGAGCTGCCCGCTGCCC
>DATCKT010000208.1:0-5358 GCA_036562195.1 Limnochordales bacterium | reverse complement strand
GCCCTGCTCCATGCCCATCCGCCGCTCGGGGAACTCGCGAATGTCGGCACCGGCGGCGAAAGCCTCGCTGCCGGCCCCGGTAAAGACGATGGCATGCACATCGTCGCGGGCGGCCAGGCGCGGAAGTTCCTCACCCAGCCTGATCCACACGGCCAGGTCCATGGCATTGCGGCGCTCGGGCCGGTTGAAGGTGACCGTGGCCACCCGGCCAAGCACGATGATCAGTGCATCGGTTTCTACGGCCTCCGACACCACCGTCGCCTCCTATCCGTGGCCGCGCGCGGCGGCGCTCTCCCGGCGGCCAACACCCTGCATGAACCGCTGCAGATCGGCCTCCAGATGGCGGCGTACGGCATCGGCCGCCGCCTCCGGATCACGCCGCCGCAGGCAGTCCAGGATCTCGCGATGCTCCCGGCGCACCTCGGTGGCCATGGCGGAGCCCTGGATCACCATGGCGCGCACGTAGACGATGTGTGTGCGCACCTCCGCCAGCAGGTCGGCCAGGCGCCGGTTGCCCCCGGCGCGCGCCAGCCAATCGTGAAACGTCGTGTTGTGAGCCAGCGCCTCCACCGGGTCTCCGGCCGCCAGCGCCCTGTCCGCCTCCTGGAGAGCCCCGTCCATGGCCGCGAGGGCGGCCTCATCGGCGTGCAGGGCCGCACGGCGCGCCGCAAGGGTCTCCAGGGCCATCCGGCACTCATACAACTCGACGATGTCCTGCAGGTCAGGGGCGGGAACGCTGATCCGGCCCTGTTCATCGGCGACCAGGAGCCCGTCGTGCTGGAGTTGGCGTAAAGCCTCACGAATGGGCGTGCGGCTCACGCCCAACTCTTCGGCCAGGCGCGATTCCGTGAGACGGGCGCCGGGCTCGAAGCGGCCCTGCAGGAGGGCGCGGCGCAGGCTCTGGTAGACCTGCTCGTAGAGCGGAGGCGCCTTGGTGATGTCTTCACGGCTCAACCCAGCCATGCGATCACCCCAACACGGGGACCCGTACCGCCCGCTGCGGCACCATCCCCATCCGAACTGCCAAACCTATCCTTCTCCCAGAACCTCCACCAATCCCGCCGCATACACGCGGGTCATGCGCATGAGGTCCCGCACGGCGATGTGCTCGTCGATGGCGTGGTGCAGCTGGACGATGCCGTAGCCGAAGACCACCGCCGGCAGCTTGATGCGGTTGAGCAGCGCCGACAAGCCCACCGGCGACGGCAGGCCCGTCACGTTGGGCTCCTCCCCCAGGGCCCGCCGCACCGCCCGGGCGAACCCTTGCACGATGGGCGCGTCCTCGGGGCACTCATAGGGCTCCGTCACGTCGGTTTCTTCCACTTCGACCGCGTGCTCGGGGTACTGGCGCCGGAAGAGCTCCACCACCTCATGGATCTCCGCCCGCGCCTGGTCCAGCGTGTGGCTCACGGGCACGCGGCGGCTCAGGTGAATGGTGCACTCCCGGGCCTGGTGGTGGCTGGCCCCGCGGCCGGAACTCTCGATGGCCGTGACCCGCAGCAGCGGCTGGCCCCGCCCCTCCACCGGGCACACGTAGGCGTTGAGCCGGTCCATCAGCGGCCGCAGGAGGTCAAGCAGGCGCAGGGCGGCCTCTGCGGCGCCCAGCCCCCACCGGGGCGACAGGGTGTGCAGGTTGACCCCGGAAACCTTGATCCGGAAGGCGATGCGGCCGCTCATGGCGCGGAAGATGTTGTTGCGGCCCGTCGAGCTGAAGAACTTCTTGCCCAGATCGGTGACGTCGGTGGTGGTGGCATAGAGGGCCATGTCGAAGTCCATGGGCATCACCTGGGCCAGGTAGGCCATGCCTTTCGACCCGCCGGTCTCCTCGTCGACATCGTGGATGACCGTCAGCTCACCGCCCAGGCGTATCCCGGCGGCGTCGAGCGCCTCGACCGCGTGGAGCAGGGCGGCGATGGGCGACTTGTGGTCCACGGCCCCGCGCCCGTAGATGCGGCCGTCCCGCAACTCTCCCGAAAAGGCGTCCACCGACCACTCCGTCCGCCACTCACCCGTGTAGGGGTCGACCCACGGGCCCACGTACGCAGGGTGCGTGTCGAGGTGGGCGTTGACCAGCAGCCGGGGGCCCGGGGCCGTCCCCTTCCGGCGGGCGATGACGTTGGGCCGCCCGGGCTCGGCTGCAATGGTCTCGACCTCGAATCCCAGGCGGCGCCAGCGCTCCGCCACCAGCGCAGCCATGGCGCCTTCTCCGGGCGACGACGGATCAAAAGCGGGGTTGATGCTGCGCGTGCGGATGAACTGCTGCAGCGTCGCAACGACGTCGGCCTCGTGCTCGTCGATGTACCGCAACGCTTGCTGCAGGCGATCGCTCACTGGACGCTCCTCCATTCCGTCATCAGGACGCCGCCCGCGCGCCCAAGGTGCGCTCGAACGCCGCCCTGATGCGCTGCTGCACGTCGGGATCGCTCAAGACATCGAAACCGGTCATGGCCAAGACCTTGGCACCCAGGAGCACCATGGCGTGCCCAGCCGGCGAGGCGGCCAGTTCCGCGACCCGAGGGGTGTGCCACGCCACGTCGTCGGGGGCGATGCGGATGTAGCACTGGATGGTGGGGACCACCTGGCTCACGTCGCCCATGTCGCTGGACCCGCGCCCACCCACTTCGGGCGGCTCGTCCAGCGTCGCTCCCAGGGCCTCGAAGTTGGCCCGGTACAGCTCCAGCAGGACCGGGTTGGGCACCCGCGGCTTGTAGCGCATCTTGACCTGCACTTTCGTGGTGCAGCCCGCGGCCTGCCCGGCCGCTTCGGCACAGGCCTGAAAGCGCCGTTCCAGGTCGGCCAGGCCTTCGCTGGTCTCAGCCCGCAGCAGCCACTCGCAGCGGGTGTAGGCGGGGATGACGTTGGGCGCCTGGCCGCCCTCCGCGATGATGCCGTGCATGCGCACGTCGGGGGTCACCTGCTGGCGCATGGCGTTGACGGCATTGAAGAGCAGTATCGCCGCGTCCAGGGCGTTGCGCCCCAGATGCGGTTCTACCGAGGCGTGGCTCTCGCGCCCGAAGTACTCCACCGTGACCGAGGCCACGGCAATCGTGCCGTAGTCCAGGACCGACCGGTTGAAGGGATGCACCATCATGACGACGTCGACGTCGTCAAACACGCCCCGCTCCACCATGGTGACCTTGCCGCCGCCGCCTTCCTCGGCCGGCGTGCCGATCACCCACACCGAGCCGGAAACGGTGCCGCGGGCGATTTCGTCCTTCAGGGCTATGGCCGCGCCGACACTGGCGGGGCCGATCAGGTTGTGACCGCAGCCGTGCCCGATCCCGGGCAGGGCGTCGTATTCAGCCAGGTAGGCGATGCGCGGCCGGCCCTCCCCGTAACGCGCGATAAAGGCGGTCTCGAGCCCGGCCACTCCCGTTTCGACGGCAAAGCCCTCGGCCGCCAGGGCCTCGGCCAGGTCGGCCGCGCTCCGGTGTTCTTCGAACTTCAGCTCGGCGTAGCCGTGGATGCGGTCGGCGAGGCCTGTGAGCAGCGGGCGGAGCGCTTCGATCCGATCGATCATCCGCTGCTTGCTCATGTCGCGTTCCCCCTTCCAGCGGGCCGGGCCCCGTGTCCCGACCCGCCTGCGAGACTCCGGCTCACGTCAGCAGCTTGGGATCCAGCGCGTCACGCAAGGCATCGCCGAACAGGTTCAGGCCGAGCACGGTGATGAACACCGCGAAGCCGCCCGACAGGGAGATCCAGGGGGCCAGGTCCAGCAAGTTGCGGCCCTGGCTGATCAGGCCGCCCCATGTCGGCACGCTGGGGTCGATGCCCAAACCCAGATAGGTGAGGCTGGCCTCGACGATGATGGCGTTGGCCGTCTGCAGGCTGGCGTACACGATGATCGGAGAAATCACGCCCGGCAGCACGTGGCGCACGACGACCCGCAACGGCGAAGCGCCGGCCGCGCGGCTGGCCGTCACGTACTCGAGCTCGCGGATCACCAGCGTCTCGGCCCGTACGATACGGATGAAGTGGGGCACCGTCGTGACGCCGATGGCGATCATCATATTGGTCAGGCTGGAGCCGAGCGCCCCGGCGATGAACAGGGCCAGCAGCACGGTTGGGAATGCCAGCATGATGTCGACGACGCGCATGACCAGCGTGTCCAGCCAGCGGCCGGCCACACCGGCCACCAGGCCGACCACCGTGCCCGTCACCGCGCCGATGCTGACGGAGATCAGGCCCACCTGCAGGGAGATGCGGGCTCCCCAGATCAGGCGGCTGAGCACGTCCCTGCCGAACTGATCGGTGCCCAGCAGCCACGGTCCCCCCGGCGGCTTGAGGCGGTTGACCAGATCCTGATGCATGGGATCATGGGGCGCCAACCACGGGGCCAGCAGCGCGGTGAGCACCAGGGCCAGGACGATCAACCCGCCGGCCCAGGCTCCGGGATCCCGCTTCAACCGCGCCAGGCCCCTCATTGATACTTCACCCTCGGATCGATGTAGGCATAAGCCAGATCGGTCAGCAGGTTGATGAAGACGAACAGCACCGCCACCAGAAAGGTCGTCGCCTGCACCGTCGGAAAGTCCCGGGCGAGGATGGCGTCGACCGTCAGCTTGCCGAGACCCGGCCGGGCAAAGACGGTCTCGATCAGCACGGCGCCGCCCAACAAGGTGCCGAAGTTCAACCCGATGATCGTCACCACCGACACCAGGGCATTGCGCAAGACGTGCCGGTAGATCACCGCCCGCTCCGACAGGCCTTTTGCGCGCGCCGTACGCACGAAGTCCTCACGGATCACCTCGAGCATGGTTGAGCGCGTCACCCTGGCGATCAGGGCCATAGGACGGGCGCTCAGCGCGACGGCCGGCATCAGCAGGTGCCGGAGCACGGCGACCGGGTCGTCGAAACCGGGGCTGCCCACGGCGGGCAGCCATTCGAGCTTCACGCTGAAGACCAGGATCAGCAGGATACCGAGCCAGAAGCCGGGCGTCGCAAAGCCCACGAGGGCCAGCGTCATGATCAGGCGATCCCAGAACCGCCGGTGATAGACCGCCGCCAGGACCCCGACCGGGAGCCCCACCGCCACCGCCAGGGCCATCGCTGCCACGGCCAGCAGCAGCGTGTGCGGCAGGCGGGCCATGATTTCGGTGATGATCAGCCGCTCCGTCAGGAGCGAGCGCCCGAAGTCCCCGCTCAGGTACTGGTGGAGAAAGATGAGATACTGCTCATGCAGGGGACGGTCGAGGCCCAACCGGTGACGCAGCGCCTCCAGCGCTTCGGGGGTGACCCACTCGCCCAGCATGATGCGGGCCGGATCACCGGGCATCAGGTGCAGGGCGAAGAAGACCAGCGTCAGCGCGCCCAGCACCGTTGGAACCGCCAGCAGCACTCGCTTGACCAGGTAGGTCC
>DATCKT010000103.1:0-4000 GCA_036562195.1 Limnochordales bacterium | reverse complement strand
GGGTGCCCACCAACCCTTGCCAGCGCCGGCCTGGCCACAGCCCTTGTTTCCCCAGCACGAAACGGCGGGCCGTATCCCGATCGATCGTCAGCATGAGTCCGGTGGCGGTCCCCCCTACGGCGCCCGGCCCGACGTTGCCCGCCGCGGCCATGGGCGGGCAACCGGGGACGTATGGCCCACCGAGACCCGCGGCGCACGGCAGCCCACTCCTCGTGGGCTTCGGCGGCAAAGACGGAGGTCCTGCTTACCGGCCGGTACGGAAAGCCCGCAGACGCCCCGTCGTGGGGGTAGCAACCCGCGCCCCGTCGTGGGGTAAGGAACCGGCGCCGGACCGTCGAATGGGTAGCGCAGAAACGACGTCTCCCGGAGCCCGGCGCAGCGAAGAGCCGAACCGCAACGGAGAAACTCCGTGCAAGGGGGAAACCAAGCGCAACGGCGAACCCGGGCACGACGGGAGGAATGGGCGCACCGGAGGGATCAGCGTGGTCGAACACATTGTGCTGTTCAAGCTCAAGCCCGGCACCACCGAAGTGGAAAAACAGACGCTGTTGGAGAAACTCCGGGGTCTCGAAGGCAAGATCGAAGGCATTGTCAGCCTGTCGGCGGGCGAAACCTTCACCGACCGGCATAAGGGCTACACGATCGGGCTGGTGGTACGCCTTGCGGATCGGGAAGCCCTGGAGCGCTACGGGCCCCATCCCGAGCACTTGCCTGTCAAGGAGTACGTGGCGCAGGTGTGCGAAGACGTGATCGCCGTGGACTACGATTGCTGATGACTGCCGACGCGCCCGCGGCGCGCCTTTGGCTATCCCGGGAAGTCCATGAAGAGCTGTTGCGCCTGTCGGTGCCGACCAACGTGTCCACCCTGGCCGTGCCGCTGTTGGGGCTAGTGGACACCATGGTCCTGGGGCGCCTCCCCCAGGTGGAGCCGTTGGGCGCCGCCGCGGCGGCCACCACCATCTTCAATGCGATCTTCTGGGTGTTCGGCTGCCTGCACAAAGGGACGACGCCGCTGGTGGCGCAGGCGTCCGGCCGTGGGGACCACGAGGAGGCAACCCGCACGCTGCTCCAAGCCCTGGCCATCGGGGCGGGCCTCGGCTGGCTGCTGGTACTCTTGCGGGGGCCCATCGCATCGGTGGGATTCGCGCTCATCGGCACCGCCGGCGAGGTGGACCGGCTGGCCAAGGGCGCGGTCACCGCGTTCGCGGCCCGGCTGAACAGCGCCCACGAACTGGCCGCCCTGGCCGTCACGGCCGCCCGTGCGGATGCGTACAGGGAATCGCGGCGGGGCCGCAGAAGATGAGCGGCATGGAGGGCAACACGATGACGGACATGACCAGCAGCTCGGCCGGCGAACGGGCCGCGCCGGCGGGCGCCTCTGCGGGGCGCATCGTCGCCCTGCACATCGCCCCCGCCCGGCGCGCGCCGATGCAACCCCTGGCGGAAGCCGAAGTGCGAGCCAACTGGGGCGTGGTCGGCGATCACCACGCCCGCCCCGACAGCAGCCGCCAGGTCCTTTTGGTGGAAGCGGAGACCCTCGAGCGGCTGGGGCTTGCGCCCGGCGCCGTGCGGGAAAACATCACCGTGCGGGGCGTCGACCTGATGTCCTTGGGCCGCGGGTCGCTTTTGCGCCTGGGCGACGAAGTGGAACTGGAGATCACCAAGTACTGCACGCCGTGCCAGCGCCTGGAAGAAACCCGCCCGGGGCTCATGCGCGAGATCACCGGCCAGCGGGGCATGCTGGCCCATGTGGTGCGCGGCGGCCGCCTGCGCCCCGGGGACCCGGTAACCATCGTCAAAGCGGTGCCGCCTCAGCATCCTCGCCTGCCCGGCTAGGCGCTACCGGCGGAGCCCCAGCGTCCATCCCATCCCACGGGCACCCTTCTGCCCGGCGGCTGCAAAGGAGGTAAGCGCAGCGTGGTCAAGGCGTTGCTGTGCGACTTGGACGGCACGTTGCTGGACATCGACTTCCACGGCTTCATGCGGGACTATGTGGTGGGGGTTTCCCGGTATTTCGCCGACTGCATCCCGCCGGAGCGGTTCCAGCGGGAGCTGGTGGCTTCCATCGAAGCCATGATCCTGAACGACGTGCCCAACCGGACCATCCTGCAGGCCTTCATGGACACGTTCAGCCAGCGGGTGCCCTTGCCCCCGGACGCCATCGACCGCTTTTACGCCTACTACGAAACCGACTTCCCGCGCCTCGCGGGCTACGGCCGGCCGGCGCCCGGGGCGCGCGAGCTTCTGGAGGCGGCCCTCGACCGGGGATTGGACCTCGTGATCGCCACCGCGCCCTTCTACCCCGAGCGGCCCATTCGCGAGCGCCTGCGCTGGGCCGGGCTGGACGACCTGCCCTTCCGGCTCATCACCTCATCCGAGGTGATGCACCGCTCGAAACCGTTCCGCGAGTACTTCCTGGAGATCGCTGAGCGCATCGGCGTCGCGCCGGAAGAGTGCCTGATGGTCGGCGACGAAACCGTGATGGACGGCTCGGCGGCCCAGGCCGGCATGCAGGTGGCGCTGGTGGGGCCCGACCGGGAGTCCCACACCGCCCGCTACCTCCAGGACCCCGCGGTGCGGCGCCTCTTGGAGCCGGGCGATGTCCAGCTGCCCCGCCACGCCGATCTCGGGGCGCTCCTCACCCACCTCCGGAGCACAGGCATCCTGTAGCCGGCCGCGCTTACGACTCGGGCTCGATAATCAGGAACCGCCCGCCGCCGAGGATCTGGCTGCGCCAGTAGTCGCCGTCGGTACGCGCGAAGGTGTGGATCACCCGGCCCTGGCGCGCCGAGGCCACGACGAAATCGACCCGGCTGCCGCTGCGGCCGGTCACCACGGCCACGCCGCCGACGTCGCCCTCGGAGCCGCGGAAGAAGATCAGGTCGCCCGCCCGCAGCTGGCTGGGCTCAACGGGGACCACGTTGTACTCGTAGAGCACGCCGCTGGTCGCGTCCTCCCACCACACCGGATTCTCAGGCGGCCCGGCCAGGAAGCGCACGGCGGGGCTCAGCGACCGCAGCGCGGCCACGGCCACGCCCGACGCGTCCACGCCCAGCTCCTCTACGCCATCACCGCCGGCGACCCGGTCGAGGAACTCCGCGACGCTCACCCGGCCGCCCCACCGGTAGGGAACGCCCTGGAACGTCTCGTCCCCGATGGTATAGGTCACCTCGGCGAAGGCCAAGGCGGCCAGCGCCACCGCGCGCCCTTCCTCCTCCGTCAACGGCCGGCGGTTCAGGGCCGCTGCGGGCGCCTCCTTGTCCGGCGCGGGCGCCGGCCCTGCCTGGGCAGGCGGTGCCTCCGCCGGAGCGGCGGTCTCCTCCACCGGCGCGGGCGTTTCCTCCACCGAAGAGGCCGCCTCCTCCACGGGGGCGGGCGCTTCCTCCGCCGGCGCAGGGCTCTCCTGCGCCGCCACCATGCCCGCCAGCACCGTCAGTGAGGCCAGAACCAGTGCCCACCACGTCAATCGCAGTCCGGGGCACATCCGCATGGCCATCGCCTCCTCTCGGGTTCCAACCCGTATTCGGGGCCGGGCGCGGCCGGCCCTCGTGCGGTACAGCCCGGCCCCACCGCCCGGGAGCGCTCCACGCCGGATGGTCAGGAGGCAGCTCAGCCGCCGGCCGCCACCTTCTCGGCGATGGCCGCCGCCACCTCGTCGGTGGTGGCTGTGCCGCCCAAATCCGGCGTCAGCACGCGCCCCTCGCGGGCCACGGCCTCCAGGGCCGCCATCACGCCCTGCGCAGCTTCGTCCTCACCCAAGAACTCCAGCATCATCACGCCGGCCCACACCGCCGCCATGGGATTCGCGATGCCCTTGCCCGCGATGTCGGGCGCCGTGCCGTGCACGGGCTCAAACAGGGACGGGTTGCGCCGCTCCGGATCGATGTTGCCGCTGGCGGGGATACCGAGGCTGCCCTGGAGCGCGCCGCCCAGGTCGGTGAGGATGTCGCCAAACAGGTTGGAGGTAACCACCACGTCCAGCGTCTCGGGATGGGTCACC
>DATCKT010000204.1:0-2763 GCA_036562195.1 Limnochordales bacterium | reverse complement strand
CCTTACAGCGGCTCAAGGAACGGGACCTGCTGTCGCCGGCCGCCATGTACCGGGCCCGTCCAGAGGTGCTGGAAGACGCCATCCGTCCCGCCGGATACTTCCGGGCCAAAGCCCGCACCTTGCGCGGGGTGCTGAGCCTGCTGCACGACTGCTACGGCGGCGACCTAGGGCGCATGCTGGCGGCGCCCGGGCCTGCCTTGCGGGCGCAACTGCTGGGCGTCCGCGGCATCGGGCCGGAAACGGCCGACTCCATCCTGCTCTACGCCGCAGGCCAGCCCATGTTCGTCATCGATGCGTACACGCGGCGCATGCTGTCGCGGGCCGGCCTCGCGCCCGCCGAGCGGCTCAGCTACCAACAGCTGCAGGACTTGTTTCACCGGCAGCTGCCGCCGGACCCGGACCTCTTCGGCGAGTACCACGCCCTCATCGTGGCCCTGGGCAAAAACTGCTGCCATAAGCAAAAGCCCCGCTGCGGCGCGTGCCCGCTGCGGGACCTCTGCGCCTGGGGCCGGGGCGAGGGCCCTGCCCTCCTGCCCTCCGCCAAGAATTAGACGGATTTTCCACGCGGCGGCAGCCAACTCCTGCCGCCGGCGCTCGTGGCAGGCCTTGGGAGCTGCTGGGCACCGGCGTGCGGGATGGCGCCGCGGCCGATCAGCGGGTGGACCACCAATAAAGGATCAATAGGACGACGGCCGCCCACATGAGGGGCCGCCACCGGGCCACCGCTGGGCTTTCCCGGTCGCCCGCGCCGTATCTCCCCTGATGCTCGAGGCGCGCCGCCCGCTTCAGGTGATGGACCGATTCGCTGATGCGGCCCATGCGCCGGTAAAGGACGCCTAGGTTGTGATGGGCCAGCGGGTAGTCGGGATCCAGTTGAAGGGCCTTTTGGTAGGCGGCCGCGGCCTCCTCAAGCCGGCCCATTTCCTGGTGCAGGTTACCCAGGTTGCTGTAGGCGGGCACGAACTGCGGGTCGATGGCAATGGCGGCCGTGAACTCCTGCCGGGCCAGCTCCAGTTGGCCCCTGCGGGCGTAGCACACGCCCAGCTTGTTGCGGGCCGGGGCATAGTGGGGATCCAGGCGCACCGCATCCTGAAGGGCGGCCAGCGCTTCATCCAGGCGGCCGCGTGCCATGAGGTTCTCGCCCTCCTCCAGCCGGGCGCGGGCCCGCTGCACGTCGGCCGGCGGCGGCAGCTGGGCTTCGGCTTCAGGTACGGGCTGCGGAAACGGCGCGTCCATTCGGCGCTGTAGCCCACCTCGAGTGTTGCTTGTGCCCTTACCTTACTCCACGATCCCGGGCTTGTCAATTTCCCCGCGGGCCGCCGGGTTTCCCTGCCGCACGGGTACGGCCAGCCGCTTTGCTGTTGCCGCGCTCAAGGCTTCCGGGGCGCGGCCTTCGCGGGGGTGCCGCTCCGCCCACCCTGTTATTTCCCGGGAAATACGCGCCGCCCGCCCGTGGGATCAGCGGTATAGCCGGTACCGGTGACTCATATACTGTCACCACGGGTCGCGGCCCCCTTGGGCCCGCGGACGATAGCACGGGGAGGCAACCGGCTTGTTTGAGAAGCTTACGCTGGCCCTTGACCGGGCACGGCGGCCCCTCAGCGTCCCTCAGCGCGTCCATGTGGAGGAGGCCCTGGCTTCCCAGCGCCTCTCCGAGGCCATCCTGGACTGCCTCGCGGGTCGCGGCGCTCAGGTCTCGGCCGTGACGGTGGTGTGCATCGGCACGGATCGATCGACCGGCGACTCCCTGGGGCCTCTTGTCGGCTCGCGCCTGGCCCGGCTGGGCCTCCCCGGCGTACGCGTGTTCGGCACCTTGGACGAACCTGTCCATGCGGCCAACCTGCAACAGTTTCTCAGCCGCCTGCGCGAGGAAACGACGCCCCCGGGCCATGTGGTGGTGGCCGTGGATGCGTGTCTTGGCCGCACCGAAAGCGTGGGGTGCGTGTCGGTACGTCCCGGTCCGCTGCGGCCGGGCACCGGCGTCAACAAGGACCTGCCGCCGGTGGGCGATTTCCACATCATGGGCGTCGTCAACGTGGGCGGCTTCATGGAGTACTTCGTCCTGCAAAACACCCGGCTCAGCCTCGTGATGCGCATGGCCGAAACCATCGCGGAAGGGCTGCGCATGGCCCTCGAGCACTGGGCTTCGCGGCGGGAGGCCGCCGCCGCGGGTCCGGGGAGAGGAATGCGCTCCCCGGCGACTACGGCCGCGCGGTAAGCGGCCCGCCCCAGTGCCGGCCCCGCGTCAAGTCGGCTCGTGCGCGCCTCCGGGCCTGCCAACGGGGCTCTTTCGCGGGCAGCAGCTCCCGACGGGTCGCCCCGCCGTCCCCCGGCGCGCCTCAGCCAGGCTCGTCGCGCGGTCTGCGCGGCTTGTCGCTCGAGACAATCCGCAGCCACTGCACGCCTCGCCGCGACCCAGGCTCCTTATCGGGAGAACAGCGACCGGAGCCGGTGAACGAGGCTCCGGTAGCGGGGCTGCGGGGAAGGTGCGCCCGCGAGGCCTTCCACAACCCCTGCAGCCAGGCGTCGGACGTCGGCCGCGGCGCGGCTGCGCGGGAACGCGGTCAGAAGATCCTGCTGGCGCCGGATGGCTTGGCCAACTGCCTGATCGTCGGTCACGAAGCCCAGGTACCCCATGTCGATGCCCAGGAAACGCTGGCTTGCAAAGATCATCTTGCGCGCGATGGTTTCCGCCTCGGCCGCGTCCCTGGCCCGGTTGACCACCAAGCGGATGGGCAGGTTGGTTTCGTACTGCGCCAACAC
>DATCKT010000198.1:0-3127 GCA_036562195.1 Limnochordales bacterium | reverse complement strand
ATCCTGGTGGGCGTCAACCACAGCGGGGTGCTGCTGTCCATCCTGGAGCAGCTGCCCACCCTCAACCGGGTGCTGATCGGCACCTGCGCCACCAGCGCCGAGGCCACGGTGCAGCGGTTCAACAAGTACTTCTTCCGGGTGCACAGCAACTCGGACCAGGAGGGCATGGCCGGCGCCCTGTATGCCGCCCAGTTCCCCTACCGGCGCTGGTCGGTCATCGCCCCCAACTACGCCTACGGCTACGAAACCTGGGGATCGTTCATCAGCTACCTCAAGCAGCTGCGGCCTGACATCGAGATCCTGGACATCCAGGCGTGGCCTGCCTTTGGCGCCCCCGACTACACCAGCCACATCACCCGCCTGCGGGCGGCGCGGCCTGAAGCGGTGGTCAGCGCCATGTGGGGCGGCGACGCGGTCAACCTCATCCGGCAGATGCAGCGCTTCCGCTTCCTGGACGGCATCGCCCTCTTCTCGCCCGCGGCCCTGGCGCTGGACGTGCTGTACGCCTTGGGCCAGGAAGTACCCGAGAAGCTGCACAGCAACGCCCACGGCTACTGGTTTGAGGCGCCGCAGCCCGGAAAGGAGGCGGCCAACAAGACCTTCGTGGACGCCTACTTCGCCCGCTTCGGCGAGTTCCCGCACTCGACGGCCCACGCCACCTACACGGCGGTGTGGACGTTCAAGAAGGCGGCGGAGCTGGCCGGCACCACCAATGCCGATGACCTGATTGCCGCCCTGGAAGGGCTGCAGGTGGACTTCCCGGGCTACACGGGCTACCTGCGCAAGGAAGATCACCAGGTGGTCCACGACCAGGCCTGGGGCCGGACCGTGGCCGCACCGGACCTGCCTTTTGGGCGGCGCATCACGGACCTCAAGTGGTACAAGGGCGACGACATCACGCCCAGCGTGGAGCAGGTGCTGCGGCTGCGGGAAAGCGGCG
Organism: Limnochordales bacterium; assembly: GCA_036562195.1. Classification (GTDB taxonomy): domain Bacteria; phylum Bacillota; class Limnochordia; order Limnochordales; family ZCTH02-B6; genus ZCTH02-B6. Next base: position 2,187 of record DATCKT010000198.1, on the reverse strand, counting down.
AACGGCCCGACTACTACCGCTACATCATCGGCGCGTGAGGGGCGAAACCACCCATGAGCGGTTTGTGGGCCGTGATCGGCGCGGGGCACGCCGGCCACCTCCACGGCGTGGAGGCGGCCGGCGCCGCCGGTCTCGGCATTGATTGGCAGCTGTACGGAACGCTGTTTCTCAACGGGCTGAGCCAGGCGTCCCACATGTACCTGGTGGCGGTGGGGCTGTCGCTCATCTTCGGCGTCATGCGGGTGCTCAACCTCGCCCACGGCGCCCTGCACATCGCCGGGGTGTACGTGGGCGTGACGCTGCTCGCATGGTGGGGCAACTGGTGGCTGGCGCTGGCGCTGGCGCCGCTGGTGGTGGCGGCCGTGGGGGCGCTCATCGAAGTGGGGCTGCTCAGGCCCATGTACGGCCGGCCGCCCACCTACGTCCTCATCCTCACCTTTGGGATCGTGCTGATCCTGCACGACGTCTTCAAGATCGGCTGGGGCGTGGACTACAAAATCCTGCCCGAGCCGCCGCAGCTTAGGGGCGTCGTGGAGATCTTTGGCATCGTGTACCCGGTCATGTACCTCTTTGGCATCGCCATGGCGGCGCTGTTGGGCGTGCTCCTGTGGCTTTTCCTGAGCCGCACCCGCCCGGGGCGCATCATCCGGGCGTGCGCGGAGGACCGGGAGATGGCGGCGTCCCTCGGGATCAACGTGCCGCTGGTGTACACGGCCGTGTTTACCCTGGGCGCGTTTCTCACCGGTTTCGGCGGGGTCCTGATGGGGACCATCATGGCGACTCACGCGCCGGAGGCGCTGGAAACCATGCTGTACGCTTTCGCGGTGGTGGTCATCGGGGGCCTGGGCAGCATGGGCGGCGCCGCCCTGGGGTCGCTTTTGGTTGGGCAGCTCAACTCCTTTGGGCTCCTCATCGCGCCCGAGTGGAACATGGCCTTCATGTTCCTGGCCATGGCGCTGGTGCTCATCCTGCGGCCCCGGGGGCTGTTGGGGAAGGGAGGCGCCTGAAGGTGGATCGCGGCAGCACAACCACGGCCCGGAGCGCCTCGGCGGCCAAGCGCAGCGCCTTGACGGCGGATCGCAGCACCTGGTACTGGGTGGCGTTCGTGGCCGCGATGGCCCTGCTCCCCCTGGGACTGCGGGAGTTCCACGTGCATCTTTTGACGGAGATCCTCATCCTGGGCCTGTTCGCCGCGGCCTTTAACCTCCTGTTCGGCTATACGGGCCTGCTCTCGTTTGGGCAGGCGGCGTACTTCGCCATCGGCGCGTACGCAAGCGGCCTGTGGCTCAAAGGCCCGTGGCCGTCGCTGCCGGTGGCCCTCATCGTCGGGGCGCTGCTGGCGGCGGCGGTGGCCGTGGCCGTCGGCTGGCTGTGCGTGCGGCGGGATGAGATCTACTTTGCCATGGTGACGCTGGCCTGCGGCCAGCTGATCTTCGTGGCCCTGTGGCGCTGGCGGGAGGTGACGGGGGGTTCCGACGGCATCGGCGGCATCCCCCGGCCGACGCTGGACCTGGGCGTGGCCGCGCTGGACCTGGCGCCGACGCTTCATTTCTATTATTTCACGCTCGCCGTCGTCGCGGCGGCGCTGTACGCCCTGTGGCGCATCACCCGCTCGCCGCTGGGCCTGACCCTGCGCGCGGTGCGGGACAACCACCGCCGCGTGGACTACCTGGGCGTGCCCATGCGCCGCTACCGCCTGGCCGCTTTCGCCGTGTCGGGGCTGTTCTGCGGCTTGGCGGGGGCCATCTTTGCCCCCTACCAGGGCACCATCACGCCGGTGCTGGCCGACTGGATGTGGTCGGCGGAGCCGGTGATGATGACGCTGCTCGGCGGCCCGCACGTGTTTGCCGGGCCCCTTTTGGGCGCGGCGCTGATCACGCTGCTCAAGGACTTCCTCGCCTCGGTGACCGAGTACTGGCCGCTCATGGTGGGCACCGCGGTCGTGCTCCTGGTGCTGTTTTTGCCCGGCGGCGTGGGCGGCGCGGTGCGGGATCTGGTATTGCGCTGGAAACCGGCAGGGCAGCCGGCCGCGGCCGCGGCGCAGGCGGTTACCGGGGTCCAGGCGGTGGCCGGGGTGCAGGCGGCGGCCGGAGCGGCTGGCGGGGCACAGGGCGCCCAGGCGGGCCAGGTCACCAGGTCCGGCAGGACCGGCGAGGAGGCGGTGTGAGTGGACGCCGGGCTCAACAC
>DATCKT010000195.1:0-1606 GCA_036562195.1 Limnochordales bacterium | reverse complement strand
GCGCCAGCTGCTCTTCCCGGGCCTGGAGGGCCGCCGCGTACTCCATCCCCAGCTCATACCGCTCCACGTGGGGCGCCAGCACCGGCCAGGCGCGCACCCGCTCCCACAGGGGTCCGGCCCAGTCCCAGAAGCCCACCACTTGGCCGACGACCGCCAGCGTCAACAGGGACACGACGAGCAAAGCTACCGCCAGGACGGTCTTCCACACCGGCTTCATCCCTCCCGCAAGCCGGCGTCCCCGGACTCCATCCGCAGCGCCCGCGCGCCCGCCAGATCGTCCAGGGAGGCTTGCGCCCGGCGGGCTTCCTCCTGCTCATACACGGCTCGCCGCCGCTCCCGTAGGCGCTCCAGCGCCTTCCGCTCTTTAACCGCCACCACCAGGTCGCTGCGGACCTGCGCCAACACGCGGTTGCGCTCGGCCAGCTGTTCCTGCAGCTGGACGGCCCGGTCGTGCAGCACCGTGCGATGGTGCCAGCCCAGGCTGCGCAGGGCGGGATCGAAAGCCCCGCCGACGCCGCCGGCTACCGCCTCCAACAGCGCCTCGTTGGCTTCCTCCAACTGCTGGGCGCAAGCCTCCGCTGCCGCCTGCGCCTGGGCCACGGCCTGGCGCCGCTGCTCCTCGCGGATGCGCTTGACGTCCAACACCCGTTGCAGGGAAAACCGGAAGGCTGTCATGCGAACTCCCTCACCAACCGCTCGATGCTTTCGGCCATGGGGGCCTTTTCCCACGCGTCCTGCTGCAGAAAGGCCCGCACGTCCCCGATCCGGGCCAAGGCGTTGTCGATGCGCGGGTTGGAGCCCGCCACGTAGGCGCCGATGTTGACCAGATCCTCCGCCTGGGCGTAAGCGGACAAGATATCCCGCACCCGTGCGGCGGCGGCCCGCTGTTCGGGCGTCGCCAGCTCCATCATCAGACGGCTCACGCTGCCCAGGACATCGATGGCGGGGTAGTGGTTGCTCTCCGCCAGACGGCGGGAGAGGACCACGTGACCGTCGAGGATCCCCCGCACCGTGTCGGCCACCGGCTCCAGCAAGTCGTCGCCCTCCACCAGCACCGTATACAGCCCCGTGATGCTGCCGGCCTCGCCCGGTCCGGCCCGCTCCAACAAGCGCGCCAGGAAGGTGAAGACCGACGGGGTGTACCCGCGGGTGGCGGGCGGCTCCCCCGTGGCCAGGCCCACCTCCCGCTGGGCCAGCGCGACCCGGGTAACCGAATCCATCAGCAGCAGCACATCGCGCCCCTGGTCACGGAAGAACTCGGCGATGGCGGTGACCAGCAAGGACGCCTTGATCCGGACCAGCGGCGGCTGATCGGAGGTGGCCACCACCACCACGCTGCGGCGCAGGCCCTCCGGGCCCAAGTCTCGCTCCAGGAATTCCCGCACCTCGCGCCCCCGCTCGCCGATGAGCCCGATGCAGGTCACGTCAGCCTCGGTGTTGCGGGCCATCATGGCCAGCAACGTGCTCTTGCCGACGCCGCTGCCGGCGAAGATGCCCAGCCGCTGCCCTTTCCCGCACGTCAACAGCGCGTCCACGGCGCGCACGCCCAGGGACAGAGGCTCGCGCACCCGGCGCCGGCGCAGCGGCTGCGGCGGGTGGTTGTCCA
>DATCKT010000173.1:0-8797 GCA_036562195.1 Limnochordales bacterium | reverse complement strand
GCCCTGGAGCGGGCCTACCGCACGGTGGAGCTGGTGATCGACCTGCAGCGCCTGGAAGCCCTCAGTGAGCAGACGGGTGTTCCCGTCCCCGACATCCTGGCCCGTTGGCGAGAGCTGGGCGTGACCGGGCTCGCGGTCGATGATCCGGACGGTGCCTTGCTGGCCGTGGAAACCGGGCTGCGGGTCGTGCCGAGAAACCTGGAAGTGGCCGAGCTGGCGCGCTCGGCCGGCTGGGACACCGGGCCGGCGGTGTTCACCGGCGACCGGGTGGGCGGGTACCCCGACCGCCTGGAGGCTGCGGCTGGGCTGCTGCGGGACCTGGGCTCGCCGCTGGGCTTGATCGAGTTTGCCAACCAGCACGGGGCGCCGGAGCTGGCCCGCCTGCTGGGTTTCCGGGTGGTGCGGGTGCATTCCATCACCTTGGAAGAGCTGGCCCGGATGGCCGACGCGACAGCGGCCGCCCGGTTTGCCCGCGCCGCGCGCGAGCGCAACGCGCGGGTGCTGTACGTGCGCCCGCTGGTGCGGGGGCCGGTGGAGGAGATGCTGGCCCGCAATGAGGCGTACCTGCGCGACATCGTCGCCCGCCTCGCGGAGGCGGGGCTCGCCCCGGGGCCTGTGCCGGCGCCGCCGTTTTGGAGAACGTCAGCCGTGGTTCCGGTCGCGGCCGGGATGGCCGCGGCGGCGGGGGCGGTCCTCCTGCTAAACCGGCTGGTGCCGCTGGGCGTCTGGCCCGCGGCGCTGGTGCTGGCCGCAAGCGCAGGGCTCGTCTACGGCCTGCTCCGGATGGGCCAGACCATTCTGGCCCGGCAGGCGGCCGCCCTGGCGGTGGCGCTGGTCTTCCCGGCGTTGGCCGTCCTCTCCGCCACCGACCGGCTGCGGGACCCAACAGGTGCTGAGCGGCGGCGGGCCCCGGCGCACCGGGCGGCGGACCTGGCTGCCAGAGCGGAAGGCGCCTGCGGCGGGTTGGGCGGTGCGGGCGGGCCGGGCGGCGCGGGCCGCGGGTCGGGAGGCGCTGGCGGTGGGCCGGCAGGCGCAGGCGGGTGGGCGCTGGCCGTCGCCCAGTTCGTGGCCATTACGGGCGCCGGCGCGCTGCTGGTGGCCGCGGCGTTGGGCGACACGCGGTTCTTGGTGCAGCTGGAACAATTCCGCGGCGTCAAACTGGCCCACGTGGCGCCGCTGGCCGTCGTGGCCGTCTTCTGGGCGGTGGACCAGTCCCGGGGTTCGTGGACGAGATGGCTGTTCGCCCCCGTCAGGGTGTGGCACGTGCTGGCGGCTGCCGCCGTCCTGCTCCTCGGGTACATTTACGTCGGCCGTACCGGCAACGACCTGGTGCCCGTGCTGCAGTTGGAGCAATGGCTGCGGGTGGGGCTGGAGGATGCCTTGACGGTGCGGCCGCGGACCAAGGAGTTCCTCCTGGGTTACCCCGCCGCCCTGCTGGGCTTCGGCCTTTGGGCAGCGGGACGGCGGGCGTTGGCGTGGCCGCTGCTGGTGGTGGGCACGGTGGCTTCCATTTCTATGATAAATACGTTCGCGCATGCCCACGCACCTTTGGCCGTCAGCGCCGTGCGCAGCGTCTATGGCCTCGCCGCCGGCACGCTGGTGGCCGGTGTCGTCGCCGTCGCGTTCACGGTCGTCCGCCGCCTGCCGCCCGTGCAGCGGCTCATGACGGTCGTTTCGCATGCCGCCTCGTCGGCGTCGGCCGGCGGCGGCACCCTGGCGGCGGGGGGCACTCGCGAGATCGCCCGATGAAGGTTGTCATCTCGGGATACTACGGCTTTGACAACGCCGGCGACGAGGCCGTGCTGGCGGCCATGCTGGCGGACCTGCGCCGGTTGTGTCCGGATCTTGAGCCGGTGGTGCTTTCCGGCGCCCCGGCGCGGACCGCGCGGCGCCACGGCGTCCATGCCATTCCCCGCCTTGCCCCCACGGCGGTGAGGCAGGCGCTCCGGGGCGCCGACCTGTTCATCAGCGGCGGCGGCACGCTCCTCCAGGACGCGACCGGCTGGGGCAGCGTGCCGTACTACGGCGGGCTGATGATGTTGGCCCAAAGGAGCGGTGTGCCCGTCTTCGTCTACGCGCAAGGCATCGGCCCGCTGCGCCGCCCGGTGCTGCGCCGGTGGGCCGGCCGCGCCCTGGCCGCAGCCCGCGGTGTGACGGTGCGGGACGCGGCTTCGGCGGCCGAAGCTCGCCGGCTGGGCGTCCCCGCGGAGCGCCTGGCCGTCACGGCGGATCCGGTCTTTGGCTTTGCGGGCGGCGGTGGGGGCGCTGCCCTGTCCGGCGCCGCCGAGCGACTGTTGTCGTCGCTGCCGGACGGGCCCATCATCGGCGTCAGCCTGCGACCGGTTCCCGGCGGGCGCCCGCCGGTGCCTGCCCGCGCCCTATCCGGAGGTAGTGCTCCTGAACCGGACGGTGACCCCGCCCCGGTCGCCGTCGCGGACTTGGCCGACCGGGTCGCCGCCGGCTTGCGGCCGCGGCTGGCCGCGTTGGGCGCGCGGGCCCTGCCGCTCCCCTTGTATCCGGCCCAAGACGCCCCGCTCCTCGCGGGGCTCCAAGCGGCGCTGGGTCCTTGGGCGGTGCCGTGGCCTCCGCAAGTCGATCCCGCGGCGTTTTCCCCCGGGGACTGGCTGGCCGTATGTCGCCGCCTTGACCTGTGCCTGACCATGCGCCTGCACGGCCTCATCTTCGCGGCCTGCGCCGGCGTGCCCTTTGTGGCTTGCGGGGACGATCCCAAGCTCGCGGGCCACGTGGACGAGCTGGGATTGCCGCGGGATCGCTTTCTCGTCCCGGAGGCGGGCCGGTGGTGCGACGCGTTGACGGCCCTGTGGACCGAACGGGACCGGTGGCGCCCGGTCATCGCCCGCGGGGCGGCCCGGCTGGCCGAGCGGGCCCGGGCCACGGCCCTGTGTGCGCTGGCGGCGGCCGGGCGGGCGGCGCCCGGGGTCAAGGAGGCGGTGCGGTGAGGCACGGCGCGTCTTGGGGCGCTGCGGCCGACGACCTGGGCCGCGTCACCATCTTGGGCACCGGAGTCGACCCCGTGACGAAGGCGGAGGCGCTGGACCGGGCGGAGGCCTTGATCCGCCGGGGCGAGCCGGCCCAGGTGGTGACCATCAACCCCGAGCTGGTCATGCACGCCCAGCGGGATCCAGCCGTTGCCGCCGCGCTGGCCCGCGCGGCGCTGGTCGTTCCGGACGGCATCGGGATCGTATGGGCCGCGCGCCTCCTGGGCCGGCCAGTGCCGGAGCGGGTGCCCGGGATCGAGTTCGCGGAAGGGCTGCTCCACCGGGCGGCGGTGCTCGGCTACCGCGTGTTCCTCCTGGGCGCCGCCCCAGGCGTGGCCGAAGAGGCCGCCCGCCGGCTGGCCGCACGCTGTCCGGGCCTGATGGTGGCCGGCACGCACCACGGGTACTTCCGCCCCGAAGACGAAGCCGCCGTGGTGGAGGCGATCCGCCGCGCCCAGCCGCATATCTTGCTGGTAGCCCTGGGAGCGCCCCGCCAGGAACTGTGGATCGCCCGTCATTTGGAAGCCTGCCGGGTGCCCCTGGCCGTCGGGGTGGGCGGGAGCCTGGACGTCTTCGCCGGGCGCGTGCGGCGCGCCCCGGTGTGGATGCAGCAGGTGGGGCTGGAGTGGCTCTACCGGCTCGTGCGCCAGCCGGCCCGGGCCGGCCGCATGCTGGCGCTGCCCCAGTTTGCGCTCCGGGTGCTTTTGGACGTGGCCCGCAGGAATTTGCTATAATGTCTTCGCATACACGAGTGGTAGTCCCGGCTGCCAGGTAAAAAGTCAGGTGATCCCTTTGTATAAGCGGCATTTGCGTTTCGCGTTCGCCGTGGTGTTGGTGTTCAGCCTCGCCGCGGGCGTGCTGCTGGCCCAACAGCGCACTGACGAAACCGGGCCGGGTGAACGGGCCAGCTTGGGCACCGTGCTCGAAGTCATCTCCCTTTTGAGTTCCTACCATTGGGAAGATGTCGATACATTGACCCTGGTGCGCAATTATCTGCGCACCGGCACCATCGACGGCATGCTGCGAGAGAGCCTCGAGGACGACTACACCCGCTACATGTCCCCGCAGGCCTTTGCCCGGTTTCAGGAAGACACCATCCGGGCCGAGTTCGGCGGCGTCGGCATCATGGTCGGGATCCGCGACGAGCGCTTGACCATCATCTCGCCCATCGCGGGGACGCCCGGGATGCGGGCGGGCCTGCGGGGCGGCGATCGCATCCTGCGCATCGACGGGCAGCCCACCGAGCACATGTCTTTGGAGGAAGCGGTTTCCCTCATGCGGGGCCCCGAAGGGGAGCGGGTGGTCTTGACCATCCAGCGGGGCGAGGAAATCTTTGACGTGGAGATCATTCGCGACCGCATCCAGTCCGTGGGCGTGCAGCGCTGGGATGTGATCACGCCCGAGCAAATGCCGGCACTGTCGGCGCCCGTGGGATACATCTACGTAAGCAACTTCAACCAGGTGACGGCCCGGCAATTCGACGCAGCGGCCAAGAAGCTGGTGGAGGCGGGCGTGCGCGGACTGGTGCTGGATTTGCGCCACAATCCGGGCGGGCTTTTGTCTTCGGCCCTGGAACTGGCCGACCGGTTCCTGGACGATGGTCCCATCGTGCACGTGGTGTCCTCCAACGGGGAGCGGCGCACGTACACGGCGTCGCCGGGCACCGCGTTTCCGTCCATGCCCATCGTGGTGCTGGTGGACGGCAACTCGGCCAGCGCCGCCGAGATCGTGGCCGGCGCCCTGCGGGACCGCGGTGTGGCGGTGCTGGTGGGCGAGACCAGCTTCGGCAAGGGTTCGGTCCAGACGGTGGTGGCGCTGCGGGACGGGTCGGGGCTGACGTTGACGACGGCCCACTATGAAACCGCCGGCGGCCACTTCATCCACGAGAAGGGCGTGGAGCCCCACATCGTGGTGCCGCTGCCCGAGGAGGAGCGGCAGCAGTTTTACCTCCGGTTCGACCGGGAGCAGTTGGACTTGGACGATCCCCAGCTCCGGCGCGCCCTCGAGGTGCTCGGCGAGTTGATGGCCGCAGGCTCGCGGCGGGCGGCCTGAGGGGGATCCCATGTTTCCCTGGCGCGAACTGATTGAACTCATCCTCCAATCCGTGCCCATTTTTCTCCAGCGGGGCGAGCTGCTGGTCATTCTTCTGGTGGTCCTGCTCCTGGTGCACGCGCAGTACCAGCGGGTGGCCCAGGTGGAGCGGGCCGCCTTTGGCCAGCCTCTTACGGATCCGACACGCAACACCCTCATTGCGCTCCTGTACGGCCTCGGGGGCGGGGTGTTGGGCACCGCCGCGTTCGTGTTTCTCGGGATCTCCCTGGTGGAGGTTGGCGTGCTGTACCTGTGGATGCTGGCGCTGGTGCTGATGGCGCTGCACCCGCGGTTCGTCTGCTTCGCCTACGCGGGCGGCATCTTGTCCCTGACCCACCTCTTGTTTGGCTGGCCGGCCCTGAGCGTGCCGGCGGTCATGGGCCTGGTGTCCATCTTGCATCTGGTGGAAGCGCTGCTCATTTGGGTCCACGGGCCGCAGGACGCGACGCCGGTGTACGTGCGGCGCAGCGACGGACGGGTGGTGGGGGGCTTCACGCTGCAGAAGTTCTGGCCCTTGCCCTTCATCGCGCTGGTGGGTTTCGTGATGGCGCAAGACCTGCTGACCGACGCCGTCCTGGCCATGCCCGATTGGTGGCCCTTGATTGAGCCCCTGGGCGAGGCGCCGGAAGGGCAGACCTACGTCTACGTGTTGTTCCCCGTGGTCGCCGCCCTCGGCTACGGGGACATCGCCATCACCCGGCACCCCCGGGAGAAGGCCCGGCGCACGGCGGCGGCGCTTTTGGCGTACAGCGCGGCGCTCCTGGCGCTGGCGCTCTTGGGCGTGCGGTCCCCGCTGTGGCAGTGGGTGGCGGCGTTGTTCTCGCCCTTGGGCCACGAACTGGTCATCCACCTCGGCCGCTGGGCGGAGGAACGAGGCGAGCCGCTCTTTGACGGCAACCGGGGAGCGGTGGTCCTCGGCGTGTTCCCGGGCAGTCCCGCCGCGGCAATGGGGTTGCGGACGGGGGACGTGATTCGCCAGATCAATGGGTATCCTGTCAACAGCAAGGCGGATCTGGCAGCGATTCTCAGCCCTTGGGCCGTTGGGGTGACGGTGGAAGTGGAGAACATCACCGACGGCACGCGGCGCACAGCCCGGTATCCGGGCAAGGTGCCGCCGCTGGGCGTCATTCTGGCCCCGGCGGGGGCGGACCCCGGCTTCATGGACATGCGGGATCGGAGCACCTACGGTTGGCTCTGGCGCCGCCTCGGCCGCCGGATCGCGTCGTGGCGGGGGGGTACCCGCCGTGGGAAATAGCGACCGTCCCCATGACGGTGTGAGCGATCGTGCCCATGACGGTGCGGCGGACCGCACCCACAGCGCCGCTGCGCCGTGGGGTGATGGGGCGGTGGGGAGCCCTGCCGCGTCTTTCGGCCGGCCTGGGCCGTCTGGCGCGGGCGGCCCCTGGCCCGCATGGATCGCGCTGATTGTCCTGTCTCTCGTCGCGGGGGGCGTCATCGGCCTGCTCGCCTTCTGGGCCCGGCAGCCGGCGGTCCCGGCCACGGCCGTGCCGGTGCCGCCGTCCCAGCCGGTGGTAGACGTACAGCCTGTGTCACCGGAAGACGTCGTGGCCGGCGCGGCCGGCGAGGCCGCGGGCGGCGTGATGGCGGACGCGTGGCTGGGCGCCACCGCGGGAGTGGAGGCCAGCGCTGCGGCTGGGGTCGCCGGCGGTGCGACAGTGGGCACGCCTCCGGCCGGAGCCGGCGGCGCATTGCCTGGCGCGATGGCCGGCGGTGCGCCCGGCGGCGCCTTTGGCACAAGCGGCAGAGAGGGCACCGGTCTGCGTCCTCCGGCGCCGGACCCCGAACCGCCCGCGCCCGACCGCGGCCGGGCTCCCGGGACAAGCCCACGGGTGGCCATCATCATCGACGACTGGGGTTACGATTGGGCGGCGGCCGACGCGTTCTTGCATTTTCCCGAGCCCCTGACCGTGGCCGTCTTGCCTTTCCTGCCCCGGTCGACGGAGCAGGCGCTGCGGGCGCAGGCGGCGGGTTTCGAAGTTATCGTCCACATGCCCATGGAAGCCCAGGACGCCAGCCTGGACATCGGGCCGGGCGGGGTCTACGTGTCCATGGCCGACCAAGAAATCGCCGCCGCGGTGCGGGCCGCCCTGGCCGCGGTGCCGGGTGCGCGCGGCCTCAACAACCACATGGGTTCCCGGGCGACGACGGACCCTCGGGTCATGCGGGCCGCGCTGCAGGTGCTGGCCGAGCGCGAGCTCTTCTTCGTGGACAGCTACACCATCGCCGGCACCGTCGGCTATCAGGTGGCCCGGGAGCTGCAGGTGCCGTACGCCGTCAACCGGATCTTCTTGGACAGCGTCGACGACGAGGAAGCCATCCGCCGGCAGATCCGCCGGCTCGTGAACATGGCCTTGCGCGACGGCACGGCGGTGGCCATCGGGCATGTGCGGCCGCGCACCTACGCGGCACTGATGGACATGCTGCCCGAGATCCGGGCGGCGGGCGTGCAGCTGGTGCCGGTTTCCCAGGTGCTCACGCGCCCCTTGACGGTGGCCGGCAACGCGGTGGGCGTGCCTGCCGCTGCGGCCGGGCAGGATGCCGCGGCTCGTCCTGCTCCGAACGCCACTTCCGCCTCGGCTACCGGATCGGATGCCGGAGCGGGCGCCGCCGCCGGCTTGGGGTCCGACGCCGCCGGTGGTGCCTCGCCGGTTGACGTCGCGGGTTCCGGGCCGGATCCCACCGGCAGCTCCGCGCCGGATCCTGCAGGCAGCCCAGCCGCGGATGCCACTGGCAGCGCGGTGGCGGATCCCACCGACAAGGCAGCGGCGGATCCCGCTGATAACTCTCCCACTGATAACTCGGTGTCGGATGCCGCCGACAGCTCGGTGATGCAGCCCATGGGCGATGCCGCGGAGCCCGCGGGCGGCCCGGTGCCGGATGAGACCGGGAGCCCGGGGCCTGACGCAACGGAGAGCCTAGTGCCTGATGCAAGGGAGAGCCCGGTGCCTGACCCGACGGGGAGCCCGGTGCCTGATGCGACGGAGAGCCCGGTGCCTCACGCGACGGAGAGCCTGGTGCCTGACGCCACGGAGAGTCCGGTGCCAAAAGCCACCGACGACACCGTGCCGGATTCCGACGACAGCGCGTTTTCAGAACCCGCGGGCAGCGCCGTTGCGGATCCTGAAGACGGCACCGTTTCCGAGCCCGCGGCCGCCGGACCCGAGTCGGTCCCGGAACCCGGGTTGGCCGAGGAGGACCCGCCTGTCCCTGTTCGGTAGGCGAACTGGTGTGCGTGTGTTATAATGGAGGCCGTGACAGGGGGAGGCCCATCCGTGAAGGAGCAGCGAGCACCGGCAAGGGACCGGCGAACCGCGGCGGCCAAGTTGCCTGCTGAGCCCGCGCGCCCGCGCCTGGTGGAGCGGCCGCAGCCGCCGGTCAACCAGCGGTTTCAACTGGTGTCGGAATTCCGCCCGCAGGGCGATCAGCCGCAGGCCATCGACGCGCTCGTCGAGGGCATCGAGCGCGGCCTGCGTTTCCAGACGCTTCTGGGCGCGACCGGCACCGGCAAGACCTTCACCATGGCGAAGGTCATCGAGCGGGTGCAGCGGCCGACCCTCGTCATCGCGCACAACAAGACGCTGGCGGCACAGCTGTGCAGCGAGTTCCGGGAGTTCTTCCCGCACAACGCGGTCCATTACTTCATCAGCTACTACGACTACTACCAGCCCGAGGCGTACATCCCGCAG
>DATCKT010000168.1:0-6489 GCA_036562195.1 Limnochordales bacterium | reverse complement strand
TCCCTGGATAGAGTGTCCGGTGTGCGGTTGTTAGGGCGCCCTAAAGTCAGCCCTAAGGTAACACACATGATGGCTCATTGTCAACGCGAAAATTGCGGGGGAAAGGGTAGAGGCCGCAAGGCAGCGATGAGGGGGCCAGGGAAACGGCATGCCCTCCACCCGCAGCGGGCGCGAGGGCACGACCTGCACCTAGACGCGTTGGCGGGCCGGCGGCGCCGGGGGCCGCATCGGCTTCGCTTCGATTTTGCCCCCCTTGGCGTGTCGCCGGCCCGGTTCGCGACCGGCCGTGGATGGCTGGTCGTCTTGGTATCCGCAATTGATGGCTGCTCGTCTTGGTATCCGTATTGGAGATTATCCAACCTCAAGCGTGGGAGTATCCGTCGGAGGGAAGCGGCCCTCGGCCCGGTCTCCCGTTCCCCCGGCGACGGCGGCCAGCTCCTCGACGGACAGCTGTGCTCCCAGCATGCGTAACTGTTCGGCACCCAAGCCCGTTTCCCGCTGCAGGACTCCGAGCGGATTGCGCTCGAGTTCCTGACGGAAGGCGGCGTCCATGGCTGCCCGTTCCCGCAGTTGATCGAAAACCGCTTTCAAGTCCATGTCTGTCGGAAACCTCCTTGCGCCCAATCCGATTGACTGCTCGTTGAGAAACAGTCTGCAGCGCAGCCGGCAGTTTTGCATGGGTGCTGGCACCCCAATTTCGGCAGGCTGGGAATGACAGAAAGAACCCCGGCCATGGGGCCGGGGTCGGCAAGGCCAGCGGGGGAGGCGGTGCCCGCCAGCTACTGGCGTCCTCTCGAGCTCCTTCAGGCAGCGAGCGGGGCGTCGGCCCTAGTTGCGGGGCAGCACCCGCACCTGCTCCAGCGCGCCGCGGGCCACCGCCTGCCGCTCGTTGTTGATAATCAGGAACAGCGGGCCGTTGAAGGGGGCTACGTTCTCGACCGTGACTTCCACCCCGGGACGGATGCCGACGCCCTCCAGGTAGCGCAGGAGCTCCGGGTCCCGCTCCGGCAGGCTGACGACCGTTGCGGACTGCCCCGGCTGCAGCTCGGCCAGGGAAGCGGCCAGCGGGCAGTCGACCCGCCCGGCGGCCATCGGAATGGGGTGCCCGTGGGGGCAGGTGTCCGGGTCGCCCAGCACGGCCGCGATGCGCTCTTCCACGGACTCGCTGATGGCGTGCTCCAGCCGGCACGCTTCCTCGTAGACCTGGTCCAGGGGCAGGCCGAGGATGTCGCTCAAGAGGCGCTCCGCCAGGCGCATGCGGCGCACGAGTTTCCGCGCGTCCTGCAGGCCGGTTTCCGTGAGGACGATGCCGGTGCCCGTGTTGATCACCAGATCGTTGGCCTCCATGCGCTTCATCATCTCGGAGACCGAGGCGGGCGACACCCCCAGGAACTCGGCCACCTTGGTGACGGTCGCCGGCGGGTTCTCGTACCCGATGAGCAGGATCGCCTTCAGGTACATCTCCGCCTTCTCGGTCTTGCCGATGTTATGAATGACGCTCATGCCCCTGGTCCCTCCTCGGCCCGCTCTGGGCGCATTCACCGCACAGGCCCCGAAAGATGACTTCCCGGTGCTCCACTTCGAAATCGTACTCTTTCAGCACCGACAGATCGGCCTCCGCCGCCGGATCCACCGGCACATCCATCACCTTGCCGCAGCGCCGGCAGACCAGATGCGAGTGGGGGCTGAGGTTGGACTCCACCCGCAACCCGCCGGTGCCCACGTTGACCAGCCGGATGGCGCCCATGTCCGCCAGCTCGTACAAGGTGGTGTAGACCGTCTTCAGGGACATGCTGGGCATCACCGCGGTGGCCTTCTCGTACAAGTCTTCCACGGTCGGGTGACCGTGGGTGGTTTCAATCAGTTGGCAGATCAAGTGCCGCTGGGGCGTCAGCTTGAGGCCGTTGTCCCGCAGCTGCTCGATCAGGGTGTGGCTGCGCGGCATTCTGGGACCACCTAGTGTTAGTTGACAACGATTGTTGACTACCACTCATTATAGGTGGTGCCGGCCCGCCTGTCAAGGCCTGCCAAAGTCGAGAGCCGGGACGGTCAGCTCCGGGGCGTGCGCTCCACGAACAGATTGCGGCCCAGCCAGGCGCCGCCGTCCATGACGAGGCATTCGCCGGTGACGTAGCCGGCGTAGTCGGAAACCAGGTAGGCCGCGGCGTGGGCCACTTCTTCCGGCTCGCCAAAACGGCCCAGGGGGATGTGGCGCAACAGGCGCTCGGCCGCTTCCTCGGTGGGCCACAGCTGCCGGGCGCCGCCCGTCTTATCGATGGGCCCCGGCGCGATGGCGTTGACGCGGATGCGGTAGCGGGCCCACTCCACGGCCAGGGTGCGGGTCATGGCCAACACGCCGGCTTTGGCCGCGGCGGAGTGCACCGTGCCGGGACCACCGTGCCAGGCATAGGTGGCGATGATGTTGAGGATGTTGCCGGGCTGGCCGCGCTCGATCCAGTGGCGGCCCACGGCCCGGGTGCAGTAGAAGGTGCCGTTGAGGACGATGTTGATGACGGCGTTCCAGCCGTTGACGCTCAGCTCTTCGGCGGGACAGACGAAGTTGCCGGCCGCGTTGTTGACCAGGATGTCCACCCGTTGAAACCGCTCCAGCGTCTTGGCCAACAGGTGGTCGACCTGGGCGGGGTCCCGCACGTCCGTGGGGACCGCGAGGACGGGGACATCTTGGGTTTCCAGCTCCCGGGCGGCGGCCTCCAGGCGCTGGGCGTTGCGGGCCGCGATGGCCACCGAGGCGCCCAGCCGGCCAAAATAGCGGGCCATGGCCAGGCCCAGTCCCGAACTGCCGCCCGTGATGATGGCGACGCGACCATCCAGCGTGCCGGCCGGCAACATCGTCATCCCGCCTCCTTTCACCGAGGCGAAACCGCTGTGCCTCCCATGGGGCCGAGGAGCGTGCGTCACGCGCGCCCGGCGGCCTGCGCGAGATCCTCAATCAAGTCTTCGGCGTCCTCGATGCCGACGGAGACCCGCACCAAGCTGTCGGTGATACCCAGCTGCGCCCGCCGCTCCGGCGGGATGGAGGCATGGGTCATCTTGGCCGGCAGCGAGATGAGGCTCTCCACGCCGCCCAGGCTTTCGGCCAGGGTAAAGACGCGGGTGTTGCTCACCAGCGCCTCCGCCCGCGCGGGGCTGTCGGCCTCGAAGGACAGCATGCCGCCGAAGCCGCGGGCCTGCTGCCGGTGGACGGCGTGCCCCGGATGGTCGGGCAGGCCGGGGTAGTACACGCGGCGCACCCACGGCTGTTGCACGAGCCAGCGGGCCAGGGCCATGGCGTTGCGTTCGTGGGCGTCCATGCGCACGCCCAGCGTCCGGATGCCGCGGATCAGGAGCCAGCTGTCCTGGGGCCCCAAGACCCCGCCGATGGCGTTCTGGAGATAATGAAGCCGCTGGCCCAGTTCCGCGTCCTTGACGACGACCAGGCCCGCCACCACGTCCGAGTGGCCGCTCAGGTACTTGGTCGCGCTGTGCACCACGATGTCCGCGCCCAGCGCCAAGGGCTGCTGCAAGTACGGCGTCATGAAGGTGTTGTCCACCACCAGCCACGCGCCCACGCTGTGGGCCGCGTCCGCCAAAGCCCGCAGGTCCGCCACCTTCATCAGAGGGTTGGTGGGGGACTCCACGATGACCATCCGAGTTTCGGCGCGCAGGTGGCGGGCCACATCGGCCGGGTCGGCGGTGTCCGCGTAGCTGGCCTCAATGCCCAGCCGCTTGAACACTTGCTCGACCACGCGATAGGTGCCGCCGTACACGTCGTCGCCGACCACGATGTGGTCGCCCGCGTTGAGCAGGCTGAGCACCGTGGACATGGCGGCCATGCCGGATGCAAAGGCCAGGCCCCGCACGCCGCCTTCCAGCTCCGCCGCCAGCTGCTCCAGGGCGGCCCGGGTCGGGTTGCCCGTCCGGGAATACTCATACCCGCTGTGAACGCCCGGCCGCTCCTGGGCGTAGGTCGAAGAAAGGTAGATGGGCACGTTCACCGCCCCGGTGCGGGGGTCGGGGCCGTGGCCCCCGTGGACGAGCCTCGTGTGGATGCGCATGTTCAGCCTCCTGCCCCATGGGTTGCTCGGCGCCGGGCGCTCGCCTGCCGGGTCGGGCGCCGCTTGGCCGTCCGGCGAACCCTAGTCGTAGATGGCCTTGCTCAGGTAACGCTCGCTGCTGTCCGGAAACACCACGACGATGGTGCTGCCTTCCGGCGCCTTCTGCGCCTCCTGCCATGCGGCGTAGAAGGCCGCGCCCGCGGAGCTGCCCGCGAAGATACCCTCCCGCAAGGCCAACTCTTTGACCATCCGGAAAGCGTCGTCGTCGGCCACCGTGTACACGTCGTCGATGAGGTTCGTATCCAAGGTTTCCGGGATAAACTCGACGCCGATGCCTTCCGTGCGGTGCGGGCCGGGCTCACCGCCTTTGAGCACCGAGCCTTCGGGTTCAACCGCCACCGCCCGCAGCGACGGGATGCGCTCTTTCAGGTAGCGGGTCGTGCCGGTGAAGGTGCCGCCGGTGCCCACGCCGGCCACGAAGATGTCGATCCGCCCGCCCAGCTGCTCGTAGATCTCCGGCCCCGTGGTGTCGTAGTGGGCCTGCGGGTTGCTCTGGTTGTAGAACTGGTTGGGCACGAAGGCGTTCTCCATTTGCGCGGCCAACTCCCGCGCCCGTTCGATGGCCCCGGCCATCCCTTTCTCCCGGGGCGTGTTGACGACCTCCGCGCCCAGGGCCCGCATGAGCGCCTGCTTCTCCTGGGAGAAGTGGTGCGGCACCACGAGGATGAGGCGATAGCCCAGCTTCTGCGCGGCCAGGGCGAGGCCGATGCCGGTGTTGCCCGCCGTCGGCTCGATGATGGTGCCGCCGGGGCGCAGCTTGCCGGCCGCTTCCGCCGCCCGGATCATGTGCAGGCCGATGCGATCCTTCACGCTGCCGCCGGGGTTGAACATCTCGAGCTTGGCATACAGCCGCACGCGGTCAAGGCCCGGGAACGCCCGCAGCCGCACCAAGGGCGTGCCGCCGATGAGATCCAGGACGCTTTCGTAAACGCCGTTGCTTTGCGGCATCCGTTGACACCTGCTTTCGGAGTGTTGCCGTGGGCACCCGCACTTTGCTAATTCGTGCCACTTGCTCCTTCCATCCTACACGGTTCCGGTAACCATGACCAGACGGTGTTTCCCCCGCGGGCATGCGAAACCGCAAGCGCCCGCTGCAGGCGGTCGGAGCCGGGAAACGCCCGGGGCCAGCAGCCGGCCGGTGCCGGGCGTGGCGGGCCGGCCCGGGCGGCTGGGGCGAGGGCGAGCCGGCGGCCGGGGCGAGGGCGAGCACCCGCTGAGCGGGGCCATGGCGGCAGGGTTTCCATTCGAAACATCGCAGCGGGATGGCGCATGCACGATGAACGAGACACAACAACAAAAAACGGATTGCGTTGAAATTGTCGCTGGAGTAAGATGTAATTACAGGATGACGGCATGCCAGGATACTGACAGCGGATTGGAGAGTGCGGCATGCAGACAACCGGCAGCGGCGGCGCAGCGACCCCGCGCGGCGGCGCGCCGGACGCCATCAACCGCGCGAGCCCTGTGCCTTACTACTACCAACTCAAGGAGATCATCAAGGCCCAGATTCAAAAGGGCCACTGGCCACCGGGCGCGCAGATCCCGTCGGAGCCGCAGCTGTGTGAGATGTTTGGGGTGAGCCGGACGGTGGTGCGCCAGGCCTTGGGCGAGCTGGTGGCCGAAGGCTACCTGAGCAAGCAGAAAGGCCGCGGCACCTTCGTCGCCAAGCCCAAGATAACGGGCAGCCTCGTGCAGCGCCTCACCGGTTTCCATGAAGACTTGGTGCGCCGGGGGCTGGTGCCGCGGACCAAGGTGCTGTCCCAGTCCGTCATCCCGGCCCCGGAGACGGTGGCGGACTACCTGGACATCGCCGCCGGCACGCCCGTGATCCGCATCGAGCGCTTGCGGTTCGTCGAGGGCGAGCCGCTTCTCTTGGTGGTCACCTACATCCCCTACAGCCTCTGTCCCGGCCTGGCCCAGGAGGACTTGAACGACCAGTCCCTCTACCAGGTGCTGGAAGAGAAGTACGGCATCCAGCTCGCCCGGGGCCGGCGCATGCTGGAGGCCATCGCCGCCACCGAGTCCGAGGCCCAGCTGCTGGGGATCAAGCCGGGCGCACCCCTTCTATACCTGCGCAGCATCACGTACATGTCCAATGGGCGGGCCGTGGAGTACTACGAGGCCAAGCACCGCGGGGACCGGAGCATGCTCGAGGTGGAGCTGATCCGAACCACGGGAGAGGCGTCCTACCATGGGCCGCATGCGGCCATCGAGCTGCCGCCCGCCAATCTCGTGGTCAACCAACGCGCCGGGGGCGATGCCCGTTAGGGGGGATGCGCGGGGAAGGACGATTCGGATCGATCTGCTTCGTGGCGTCGTCGGTGTGCGGGTCCTTCTGCAGGACACAGCAGTATTCTGCGTCGAACAGCCTGAG
>DATCKT010000155.1:0-4936 GCA_036562195.1 Limnochordales bacterium | reverse complement strand
GCTCGGACGCGGCCGCCAGGGGCCAAGCCACAAGCAACAGTGCGGCTAAGATCGCGAGGGCCGCCGGCAGGAGCGCTCCCGCGGGTCTACGTCCCGCCCGCCCCACCCTCCACGGGCGCCGGGGAGCGGGGCGAAGCCCTTGCCCGGATACGCCCCCTGAATACCGCGTTTCGCGGGCGGGATCGATGGAGGAATCGCGCGGCACCCGGCCAATTGGTTTAGCATGGGTGAACTGCTCCTTCACCGCAGGAACACCTCGCTCCTGGCGTGGCTGGTCTTGGCGGTGGGGCTGTTTGTGGCCGGCGTTCCATGCTCCGCTTCGCCCGGCAAGCCGGAAACCCTTGCGGACGTCGTACTCTTGGGCGCGCCTCGGCACCCGGCGGTCATCGATCGGATCGTAGACGGGGTGTATGTGGTCTTCCTGGTCGGCCCCGAACAGGAAGAATGGGTGGGCGTTCTGGCCGACGGGCCGTCCGCCGAAGAAGCCGGCGCACGCGTCAGCGGCGACGGGCTGACCGAGGCGGGCACCGTCCTGTTCCGGCTCGTTGCTGGGGAAGAATTGTTGCCTGGAATTTGGGGTGTGCTGGAGCCGCCGGTCCCCCTACCCCCCACGTCGGTGGCTCCACGACCCCATTTTTTCGTTTCGCACCCACAGGGGCAGGCGGATGGCGACGCCGACGTCGGAACCGGTGCGGACCCTCCCGGCGGCCCAGCGGTCGTGCTCGTCTTCCGGCCCAGCGCCGAACTGACCCGCCAGGCCCGCGACCGGGTCGCGGCGCGGCTCGCGCAACTGCGGGCCCGCGGTCCGGTCTTGACGGCTGGCGCGCCCGAACCGCCTGCGCCTTCCTTCAACCCGGGTTGCGGCCCCGCTGCCGCAGGCGGGCCAGCTTGGCCGCAATCCGCTCTCGAGCGAGCCGGGTGGCCTCCGGGTCCACTTCCGCCCACAGCAGCCGGTCCCCATCCCATCCCGTTCTGAGCCACGCGCCTTCGCCGACGCCGGCGGGCAACTCACTGCGCGGCACGACCCGCTCCGCCTCCGCGGGCCCCACAAGCAGCACGGCCCAGTGGCCGTCCACAAATCGGTCGAGCACCGCGGGCTCCCAGCCTTCCCTCTGCTCGCCCGTGTCCCCTGTTTCCCGCTCCATCTCCATGCCCCCGGATTGTCCCTTGCCCGCGTCCTCGTTGGCTGGATGGCCGCCGGCCGGGCTCGAGCTCACCCCCGAGCTCACCCCATCAGGCGCTCGTCCCATCATGAGTACACCGCACCAGGGGCTTACCCCATCAGGCTGGGCAGGAAGGTGGCCAGCTCCGGGAAGAGCAAAAGCAGGGCGAGCACGGCCAAGTCAGCGATCAAGAAGACGGCCGCTCCCGCGAAGGTGTCCGCCATCGACGCATCCTCCAGCGCGCCGCTGATCACGTACACATTCAGCCCCACCGGCGGGGTGACGACGCCGATCTCCGCCGTCTTGATGACGATGATGCCGAACCAGATCGGGTCAAAACCCAGGGAGACGATGATGGGAAAGATGAGCGGCAGCGTGATGAACTGGATCGCGATCTGCTCCATGAAGGTGCCGAGGACGATGTACAGGCCGATGATGGTGAGCAGCACCCCGTAGGGCGACACGTCCAGGCTGCCGATGTAGGCGATGAGCCGCTGGGTCACCTGGGTGACCGAGAGGAAGTACCCGAAGATGGTCGCGCCGATGACGATGGCGTAGATCATCGCGGTGTTGCGGGTGGTGCGCTCCAGCGATTCCACGATGCCGCGCCAGCGCAAGCCGCCGGCCAACAGCCCGATGAGCAAGGCGCCCAACGCCCCCAGCGCCCCCGCTTCGGTGGGGGTGACGATGCCCGAGTAGATGCCGCCCAGGACGACGGCCGCCAGCAGCGTCGCCGGCCAAATGGCGCGCAGCGACTCCACCCGCTTGCGCCACGGGAACGGCGGCACTTGCGGCGCGATATGGGGGCTGCGCCGCACCCAGAAGTACACCACCAGCCAATACGCCACGATGGTGAGCAGGCCCGGGACGATGCCCGCGACGAACAACTTGCCGATGGAGGTTTCGGTAATAATGCCGTACAGGATCAGCCCCACGCTGGGCGGGATCATGATGGCGAAGCTGCCGGCCGCGGCCACGACACCCAGGGAGAGCCGGTCGCTGTAGCCGTAGCGGCGCATCTCGGGCACCGCGATGGTGGCCATGGTGGCGGCACTGGCGGTGCTGGACCCCGACAAGGCGGCAAGCCCGCCGTTGGCCATGATGGTGGCCACCGCCAGACCTCCCTTGAGGTGGCCCAGCCAGTAGTACGCGCTGCGGAAGATATCCTGGATGAGCCGGCCCCGGGACAAGAACTCCGCCATCAGCACATACATGGGCACCGTACTCAACAGGAAGCTGGCCACGCTGCGGAACGGCGTCGTCTGGAGGATCCCCAGCATCGGCTCGTAGCCCAGGATCATGTAAAGCCCCACCGCGCCGGCGATGACAAAGCTGAAAGCCACCGGCACGCCCAGGGCCAAGCAGGCCAGCATGAGGCCCAACGGGAACACCAAGGTCACCGCGACATCTCCTCTCCCACCGGCGCCGCGGCCGGTTTCCGCTCAACCACGGCGCTGAGCACCATCAGGAAACGCAGAGCCAGCCGCAGCCATAAGCCAGCGACGCCCACCGCGACCAACATCAAGGCCGGCCCGCGCGGCCACGGGATCGGCCCCGCCACGACGCGGCCGGCCCGCCACGTGTCCCACGCCACGGCGCCGGTGGTGTAGGCCATCAGGCCGAACACCACCAGGGCCGCGACCAGCCATCCGAGCTCCACCCAGCGGGCGAAGCCGGGGGGAAACCGCGAGCTGAACACGTCCACCCGCAAGTGGCCGCCGGTGCGCTGCGTCTTGGGCAGCGCCAGGAACACCACGGCCACCGTCAGGTACATCTCCGTCAAGGTCAGCGCCCCCATGATGGGGCGGTTGAACAGGAAGCGCATGCCCACGTCGGCCATGATCACGACCATCATGGCGAAGCACGCCAACGACGCCAGGTGGCTCAAGAGGTCCTCCACCCGGCTCAGCCAGCGATCCAGACGGCCCAACACCCGGGCTCCCCCCTGCCTGCACCTTGTCAGCGCCTCTGCGCGTCCGAAGGCTTACCGCCCTTCGGCCACGGACTCCAGCCACATGGACAGCACCTGCGACCCCGGCAGGCCGCGCCGGTCGAGGCTCGCCGCCCACTCGTCCCAAACCGGCCGCACCCGCTCCGTCCAGCGCGCGAGCTCGTCCTCGGGCAGGCGGTACAGATCCACCCCGGCGGCCGACAGCTCCTCGATGGTGGCCTGGTCCGCCTCGTCCAGCACCCGGGACAGGTGGCGGCGGGTTTCCTCGCCAGCCTGAATCATGGCGGCCTGCACGTCCGCGGGCAGCCGCTGCCACACCTGTTCATTGATGACATAGGTGGCCACGAAGCTGCCCAGGTTGAGGTTGGTGGTCATGTGGCGCACCAGCTCGTGCAGATTGTACGGCTTGATGCTGCCGATGGCCCCGACGGCGCCGTCCAGCATGCCCCGCTGCATGGCCAGGTACAGCTCGGGCGCGGGAATGGACGTGGGCACGCCGCCCAGCCGCTGCACCGTCTGGGACACCGAGGCGCCGCCCGCAAAGATGCGCAGGCCCTGCAAGTCTGCCAGCGAGTTGATGCGCTTGGACAACGTGGCCAGCTGGTACGGCGGCAGCGTCACCGCGTACAGCGGCCGCACGTCGTTGGCCAGGAACTCATGCTCCAGCAGGAACCGCTCCACCAGGCGCCAGTACGCCTCGGTGCCTTCCTGCGACGTGGTGAAGGAACCGGGGAGCTCCGCCACGCCCGACAACGGCATGCGGTCGGAGAAGTAGTTGGGGCCGACATAGGCGATATCGGCCACCCGCGTCTGCACCAGGTCCAACATGTCGGCGACGCTGCCCAGCTGCTGCGCGGGGAAGTAGTCAAACTGCACCCGCCCGCCAGTCAGCTCCGTCACGCGATTCATCCAGACCACAATGCCGTCCTTGGACTGATAGTGGGAGGGCGGGAACGAGTCCGCCACCCGGAGCCGGATCCCCTGCGCCAAGCCCGCGGGCGTCAAGGCCAGAAGCATGCCGGCCACGACCAACGCCGCCGTCATCCACACGCGCCAGCGACGGTACCGTTTCACACTCTTCACCAGCCTTTCCTGACGATTCGGTTGCCTGACGATCTTCGGTTGCCGTTCCACTTTCGCCCGGCGCGCCGCCGCGGCCGCCGTGGCCGCGTGCGGGCCGCAACGGCCTGCTCGCCCCCCGCCGGCCACGGGCCCGTCCCAATCCTCGCGAGCGCCGCGCCCCCTCAAAACCCAACGCTGCCCAGGAGGCGCCTCAACCGGCCAAGAGCGATCGCAGCGCGCCGGGCACCTCCCATGGCGTGTCCACCACCACGGCGCCGGCCGCGGCCAGCGCCCGGCGCTTGTGCTCAGCGGTGTCGCGATCGGTTTCCAAAATCGCTCCCACATGTCCCATCGTCCGGCCTCGCGGGACGCTGCGGCCCGCCACGTAGGCCACAACGGGCTTTTGGCCCCGCAGGCTGCGCACCACCTCCGCGGCCTCATACTCCTTCGTGCCTCCCACTTCCCCCACCAGCACGATGGCGCGCGTGCCCGGATCGGCGGCCGCCACCCGCAGGTACTCCGCGGGATTGCGGCCGATGACCCGGTCGCCGCCGACGTTGACGCACAGGCTCTGGCCAAAGCCGGCTTGAGACAAAATCCGCACCATCTCAAACGAGAGGGTGCCGGAGCGCGAGATAAGCGCCACCGGGCCGGGAACGGCGTCGTCGGGCGCGAGCGATCCCAAAAGCAGCCGTCCCGGCCAGATGATCCCGGCGGTGTTGGGCCCCACGATCCAGCAGTCCCGCTGCCGGGCCAGGGC
>DATCKT010000151.1:0-5486 GCA_036562195.1 Limnochordales bacterium | reverse complement strand
TCCCTGGCCTACCCCATTGTGGCCATCAGCGAAGAGTACGGGTCGCCTTTGTCGGAGCTGGCGACGGTGGAGCTGGTCGCGCCCGCGGCCAGCGATTCCTTCGTCGGCGCCTATGCGGCTCCCATGACCCTCATCTCGGTGCTCATCGACGCGGTGGCGGGCATGCTGGGCGACACCGCGCAGTCCCGCCTGCGAACGCTGGCGGAGGTAGGCGACAGCCAGCGAATCTTCTGTTAGCTGCCCGGATGTTCGCCGCCGGTTGGAGGTTGCGCGCTAGCTCTAGCCATGATCGCCGCCCGGAACCGCCGGCTGTTCAAGGGCCGAGCTCGGCCCTAAACGCCTGGCGCCACGGGCAGGAAGGGGACG
The DNA here is from genome assembly GCA_036562195.1 of Limnochordales bacterium. GTDB lineage: Bacteria > Bacillota > Limnochordia > Limnochordales > ZCTH02-B6 > ZCTH02-B6. The sequence continues at coordinate 5,120 of DATCKT010000151.1, read as the reverse complement.
GGCGCGCGCGATGCGTCGCCCGTCCCCGCTCCAGCGCCCCTGGCTACATCCACCGCACCGTGACCACTTTGCGGTCGGTGTAGAAGTTGATGGCGTCCTCGCCGTTCGCGTGCAGGTCCCCGTAGAAGGAGTTGCGCCAGCCCGTGAACGGGAACACCGCCACCGGCGCCGGCACGCCGATGTTGATGCCCAGCATCCCCGCCTTGGCGTGGCGCCGGAACGCCCGGGCCGCGGCGCCGCTCCGCGTGAAGATCACCGCCCCGTTGCCGTACGCCGACCGGTTGATGAGGGCGATGCCCTCCTCCACGTCCTTGACCCGCACCGTGGTCAGCACCGGCCCGAAGATCTCCTCCCGCGCGATGCGCATGTCTGGGCTCGCGCCGTCAAAGATGGTCGGCCCCAGGAAGAAGCCCCGCTCGGGCACCCGCGTCTTGCGGCCGTCGAAAATGAGCCGCGCCCCTTCCTCCTCGCCGATTTGGATGTACCCCTTGACCCGCTCCCGGTGCTGGTCGCGGATGAGGGGACCCATCTCCACCTCCGGCTGGTCCCCCGGACCGATCTTGAGCCGGTTGGAGCGGTCCACCAGGCGCTCCAGGATGTTGTCGGCCACGTCCTTTTGCGCCACCAGGACGCTCCCCGCCATGCAGCGCTGCCCCGCACTGCCGAAGCTGGAGGCGACGATGGCCTCGGTGGCGAAGTCCAGGTCCGCGTCGGGCAGCACGATCATGTGGTTCTTCGCGCCCGCCAACGCCTGCACCCGCTTGCCGTAGGCCGCCGCCGTGCGGTAGATGTAGGCCGCCACCGGCTGCGAGCCCACAAAGGAAACCGCCCGCACTTCCTCATGCGCGAGCAGCGCGTCCACCGTCTCCCGGGACCCGTGCACCACGTTGAACACGCCCGCAGGCACGCCGGCCTCCGCCAACAGCTCCGCCAGCCGCACCGCCGTCATGGGCGTCCGCTCCGACGGCTTGAGCACAAACGTGTTGCCGCAGGCCAGGGCCAGCGGGAACATCCACATGGGAATCATGGCCGGGAAATTGTACGGGCAGATGCCGACGCACACGCCCAACGGCTGCCGGTACATCTCCGCGTCCACGCCGGTGCCCACCAGCTCCAACGTCTTGCCCATGATGAGGGTGGGAATGCCGGCGGCGAACTCCACCACCTCAATGCCCCGCTCCAGCTCCGCCCGGGCTTCGGCCAACGTCTTGCCGTGCTCCCGGGTGATGAGCCTGGCCAGCTCCTCTCCGTGCTCCTCCAGGAGCTGCTTGTAGCGGAACATGAGCCGCGCCCGCTGAAACACGGGCGTCTCCCGCCACGCGTCAAAGGCCGCCGCCGCCGCTTTCACGGCCCGGTCCACGTCCGCGGCGCTCGACAGCGGCACCTGGGCGATGACCTCGCCCGTGGCGGGATTGTACACCGGGTCCGTGCCGGCCGCGTCAGCCTCCACCCACTCGCCGCCGATAAAGTTGCGCAGCCGCACCACGTCCGCCTGCGGTTGTGCCATGGCCATGGCCATGCTCCTGCACCTCCTCATCTTCGTTGCGCCGCCGGCCGCGCGGGCTCAGCCCTTGGCCTGTCGGCCGTAGACGATCTCCTTGAGCCGGCGCACCACTTGGGCCGGGTGCGGGTGCTGCCACACGTTGCGGCCAATGGCCACGCCGGCCGCCCCCTCCGCAACGGCGTCCGAGACGGTCTGGTAAAAATCTTCTTCCCGTGCCATGCGCCCGCCGCCCAGGATCATCACCGGCACCGGCAGCTGCCGGGTCAGCTGGGCAAAGCTTCCCGGGGCGTAGGGGGCTTTGATGATGTCGGCCCCCAGTTCCGCCCCGATGCGGGCGATGTGGGTCACCCACTCGGGGTCGTGGCGGCGCTCCTCGGGCACGCCCAGCCCCCACAGGACCGTCTCCACCATCACCGGCACGCCCCAGCGGTCGCCGGCGGCAATCACCCGGGCCACCCGCTCCAGGTTATCGGCGTGCACCCGCAGATCTTTTCTGCCAAAGATGAGCAACACCTTGACCGCGTCAGCGCCCAAGGCCAGCGCTTCCTCCACGCCCGCCACCAGGCGGTGCTCTTCGCCCAGCGTCGGCCCTCCCGGCAAGGACGCGGTCATGCGGGAGTCCAGCGCCGCAATGATGGCCGGCCCATCCCGGCGGGCCAGCAGGTGGTGATACCGCTTTAAGGTGGACAGCCGCACGATGACGCCGTCGGGCGGCTCCGTCATCATGGCCGCCAGCGTCTTCTCCATGTCGTCCAGGCCCCGGATCTGCCCGTGGTCCAGGGCGTGGTCCAGGGCCACCACCACCGACCGGCCGCTGGCCGGGTCAAACAGGCGCGCCTGGCGGATGGCTTTGCCCGGCGTATCCGGCCGCCAAACCCGGGCCGCGGCCGCCGATCCGGCCGTGGCCGTAGGCGTCACCGGTTGCGACGGGATGGCTGGAGACTGCGCCGCTGTCATGATGCCTTCGTCCTCTCCCGCAGGAATTCGTCCAGCTCCTCCCGGGTCGGGATGGCCGGGGCGCAGCCGTGCCGGCTGACGACGATCGCGCCCGTCGCGTTGCCGTACTCCAGGCACTTCTCCAGCGGCCAGCCCCGCAAGAGCCCTGCGCAGTACCCGGCGGCGAACCCGTCCCCCGCCCCCAGCGTGTTGACCACCTGCACGGGGAAACCCGGCGCGTGGTGGCGCCCCTCGGGCGTGACCACCATCGCCCCGTCGGGTCCGAGCTTGACCACGACCTGGGAGGCGCCCGCCTCCACCAGCGAGCGGGCCATGCGCTCCAGTTCCGCCCGCGAGGGTTTGTCTGCGCCCACCAGCTGCTCCCGGCCCGCCCCCACGCCGCCCGGCTCGCCCGTCAAACGCACCGCGGCCGCCGCGAAAGCCACCTCCACCTCGTTGCCGATCAGCACGTCGCACATGCGCACAGCCAGATCATAGTACAGCAGGCAGTCGGTGGCGTCCGCCCACAGCATGGGGCGGTAGTCGATGTCCATCACGTTCAGGGCCCCCCGGCGCTTGCGGCCCCGCAACAGGTACAGCACCGTCTCCCGCAGAGGGCTTTTGGCCAGGGCGGTGCCGGTCACCACCAGCATGCGGGCGTTGAGCACGGTTTCCACGTCCAGGTCCGAAAGCTGCACGTTGGTGTCGGCGCACGGATCCCGGTAGAACAGCACGTAGGAGTCTTGCGGCGGGAACAGGGCGGCAAAGGCCAAGCCCGTCCGGTAGCGGGGGTCCACGCTCACGAAGCGGGTGTCTACCCCGGATTCCTCCAGGTAGCGCCGGAGAAAGCGGCCGTGGCCGTCGTCGCCGACCCGGCTGATCAAGCCGCAGCGCTGGCCCAGGCGGGCCAGCCCCACCGCGATGTTGGCCGCCGAACCGCCCAGGTACTTGGAAAAGGTCTCAACCTCTTCCAGGGGCCGGTGCAGCTCGTTGGCGTAGATGTCCACGATGACCCGGCCCACGGTCAAAACTTCCATGCAAGAGCCGCCTCCCTGTCACGCCGGCTGCCGCCTGTCGTCAACCCCAAGGCCGTCACCACATCGCCGTCCAGCCGAAACCCCCAGCCCACAACCCCGGTCCCGGGCGAGGACAGGCCGGAATCAACCGCCGCCGGCGGCTACAACCCCACGTTCTCCTTGAGCCAGCGCCGGCTGCGCACCGCCGTGGCCAGGGTGTCTTCGCCCGGCTGCACCACCCGGTCCTGCTCCACCACCAGCCACCCGTCGTAGCCCGCGTCCCGCAGGGCGCCGATGATGGCGGGCAGGTCCAGCGACCCGGTGCCCAACTCCACAAAGACGCCTTCCTGCGCCAGGGGCGTGTAGCCCTTGCCCTGGGCGATGCCGGCCCGCAGCCGGTCCATGGCGATGTCCTTCAGGTGCACCAAGCCGACGCGGGAACCCCACCGCTTCACCGTCTCCAGGGGATCGCCGCCGCCAAAGGCGGCGTGGCCCGTGTCCAGGCAAAGGCGGATGCGCTCGGGATCCGTGGACTCCAAAAGCCGCTCCACCTCGGCGGGGTGTTCGATGTATGTGCCGCCGTGGGGGTGGAAGCTCACCGTCAGGCCCAGATCCCGGCAGCGGTCGGCGGCCTGGTGCAGGCCGTCCACGAATGCCTGCCACTGCTCCGCCGTCATCCCCCGCACCACCGTCTCGTCAGCCCGCCCTGCGATGGACCGCCGCAGCTCGTCGCCCTCGTCGGACAGCAGAATGTGTTTGGCCCCCAGCGCCGCCAAAAGGCGCGCCACCTCATCCACAGCGGCGAAGGACGCCGGGTGGGCTGCCCGCTCCCGCAGGTTGACGGGCACGAAGGCGGCGATCATAACCAGGTTTCGGCGCGCCAGTTCGTCGCGCAGCTGCGCCGGATCCGGGGGCAGATACCCCGCCGGTCCCAGCTCCGTCCCCTCATACCCTGCGGCGGCCATCTCATCCAGCACCTGCGCATACGGAAGCTGGGGACCCCAGCCGGGGATTTCGCAAATGCCCCAGGTGATGGGCGCCGTACCGGCCCGCATCGTCAGGCGACCTCCTGCGCTTCGCCGCCCTCGGGCAGGGGCACAGGCTGCGGCGTCCCGGTCCGCAGCGACGCCAGGGCCGCCAGCGCGATCTCCAGCGACTTCTCCCCGTCTTCCACGCCCACCGCGGGTTGCTTGTCCTGCCGCAGGCACTCGACAAAGTGCACCATCTCGGCCAGGTACGCGTCCCGGAACCGCTCCAGGAAGTCTGCGACGCAGTCGTGGCTGCCGTGCCCGTCCTGCAGCACCACCACCGGCCGGCTTTGCAGATAGCCCACCCGGATGGAGCCCTTGGTGCCCAGGATTTCGGTGCTGATGTCGTAGCCGTAGCCCGAGTGGCGGGAGTTGTCGTGGACGCCGATGCCGCCCTCCCGGAAGCTGAGGGTGACGATCCCTGTGTCGATGTCGCCGGCCTCGCCGTATTCGTGGTACACGTAGCGGCCGCCCAGCGCGTACACCGACGCCACTTCGTCCCCCATGAGCCAGCGGGCCAAATCGAAATCATGGACCGACGAATCCACAAACAGCCCGCCGCTGGTCTTCACGTACTGCAGGGACGGGCCCGATGCGTCCCGGCTCGTGAGGCGCACCAGCACCGGACGCCCGATG
>DATCKT010000137.1:0-22713 GCA_036562195.1 Limnochordales bacterium | reverse complement strand
GTTGGTCGGGATCTCCACCACGTCCATGCCGTAGATGCTGCGGAACTCTTCCTCTTCCGTCTTGGCGGTGCCCGTCATGCCCGCCAGCTTCTTGTACATGCGGAAGTAGTTCTGGAACGTGATGGTGGCCAGCGTCTGGGTCTCCCGCTCGATCTTGACGCCCTCTTTGGCCTCGATGGCCTGGTGCAGCCCGTCGCTGTAGCGGCGGCCGAACATGAGCCGGCCGGTGAACTCATCGACGATGATGACCTGCCCGTCCTTCACCACGTAGTCCCGATCCCGGTGGAACAGAGTGTGGGCCTTGAGAGCCTGGATCAGGTAGTGGTTTAGGTGGAAGTGGGCGTCATCGTTCAGGTTGTCGATGCCCAACAGCTCCTCCACCTTGGCCACGCCTTCATCCGTCAAGGCCACCGTGCGGGCCTTCTCGTCCACCGTGTAGTGGACGTCCCGCTGCAGCTTGGGCACGAGGCGAGCGAAGCGGTAGTAGTGCTCGGTGGACTGCTCGGCGGGACCGGAGATGATGAGCGGCGTGCGGGCCTCGTCGATGAGGATGCTGTCCACCTCGTCGATGATGGCGTAGTTGAGCTCCCGCTGGACCATGTGGTCCCGGTGCCGCACCATGTTGTCCCTTAGATAGTCGAAACCGAACTCGTTGTTGGTGCCGTACGTGATGTCGGCCGCATACGCCCGGCGCCGCTCGGCGAAATCCTTGCCGTGGACGATGACGCCCACGGTCATGCCGAGGAACTTGTAGATGGGCCCCATCCACTCCGCGTCCCGGCGGGCCAGGTAGTCGTTGACGGTGACCAGGTGCACGCCCTTGCCCGTCAAGGCGTTGAGGTAGATGGGCAGCGTCGCCACCAGCGTCTTGCCTTCGCCGGTCTTCATCTCGGCGATGCGGCCTTGGTGCAACACGATGCCGCCCATCAGCTGCACGTCAAAATGGCGCATGCCGACGGTGCGCTTGGCCGCCTCCCGCACGACGGCAAAGGCTTCGGGCAAAAGGTCATCCAACGTCGCGCCGTTGTCCAGCCGCTGGCGAAACTCAGCGGTCTTGGCCCGCAGGTCGGCGTCGGACAGGCGGCTGATTTCAGGCTCGTATTCGTTTATCTCGACGACCAGGTCCCGGAGGCGCTGCAGCTCCTTGGGATTCGGGTCGAAGAGCTTCTTCAACAGACCGAGCATCGCGGGCGGTCACCTCCTTCCCCGCACACAAGCGGACGCAAGCCCGGCTCGTGCCGGCACGTCGCGTTTCAGTATACCATGTTTGGGGACAGCGTTCACCCGCGGGAGGCTCCCAGCCCGCGGCCACCTGCCGCCGCCTGCGCACCACCAAACCGGGTGTCCGCTGCCTGCCACCGCTGCTTTCAGCCCGGGGTCGGGGGGCTTTTGCCTGCGGCCGGGCCCAGCGCCGCCCGGCGGAACACTGGATCGTCTTCCCATCGGCGGCGCAGGTGCTGGACGGCGTCCAGCACCGCCCGGGCGCCGGCTTCCGCGGGGTCGTGCCGGAGGAGGGCCGAGCCGATGAGACAGTCCTCGCCTTCGTCCCCCGGGAGCGCCAGGCTGAGGACGACGGCGGTGCGGGGACCCAAGGCCACTTCCCGAAGGTCCTCCACGGCCAGGGGCACAACGCCTCCCAGCAGCTCCTCCACCGCCTGAACCGCCGCCGCGGCCGCGAGGCGCAAGCGCTGGCGCGGCGAATCCGGTCCGGAAGCCACGCCTTCGTAGAGCGCGTCCCCCACCTGCAGCTGGACCTTCACCCGGCAACGAAGCCCACCGGTTTCCACGCAGACGGCGAACAAGGACGCAGCGCGCAACGCGGCCAGGGACACCGGGGGGGAACCGGGCCGGCCGCCAGCGCCTGCTAAGAAACCGGCTTCCAACTGCACACTCTTGTGGTTGCGGCCATCGCCGTCCATGGGACACCGCCTCACGGGGACCAATTGTGGGCTAATCCATTCCGGTTCCGGCCGGGGATTCCTGCAGGGCCGCGTCCAAGAGCGCCCACACGCCGCCGCTGACCAGCCCGTGGCCTCCCAGGATCACGGGGATCCGGCTGGCGACGGCGGCCGCGGTCAGCTCCGCCAGCCACGGATCCTCAATCCGCTCCGGACGGCCCAGGTCCGAGTAGAACCGATCCGCCGTGCTGACCTGCCGCCGGGCGTGGGCCAACAGGACGCGCGTGTCAAGAAAGGCCGCGCTGCAGAGGGTTTCCAGACAGCGGAACAAGCCGGCCGCGCCCAGGGCTTCCAGAGCGTATCCCAGGATGGCCCGCACCTCGCCGCGGGCGTCGCGTCCCAGGGCTTTCATGCCCCGCTCCTCCGACAGCAGGCGGATGCGGCAGCGGCTGTGCTGATCCAGGTAGGTGAAGAGCGGCGCGTTAATGCGCCCGTACAAAAACACGTCGACATGCGGGTCCACCAGGGCCGCCTTGGCCCTTTGCACCCGGTCTACATCCAGGCGCCAAGCGGCCAGGCGCGCCCGCACCCGGGGACCGGTAGCGGGGTGCACCGCCAGCACCAGGAGGTCCGTGGGGGTGTCCACGTCCAAGTGCAGCCCGAGGCTGCGCGGCAGCGCCACCAGGGGCAGGCCGGCTCCATGATGCAGCGCCGTCGCCAGGGTGTTGTCGATGGGCGGCGGCTCGATGGCCAAGATCGCCTGCGCAGGGGCAAAGGCCACGATGTCCGCCGAGTAGATGTTGTTGGCCGCCACCACCGGCGCGCCGGCGGCCAGCAGCCGCCCGATCCCGGCCAGCTCCTCCACGGTCATGAGCGGCCCCGCGGCGCCGCCCATGCAGCAGACGGCCTCCAGGCTCCGCTCGCGCACCAGCCGCTGCAGCCTGCGGCCAAAATGAAAGGCGGCGTCCGGCGCGTCCAGTTCCGCCTGCGCGCCGAGCGCCGCCGCCGCTTGCGCCAGTTCGGGCCGGTCCGTGCACACGATGACCGCCCCAAAGGTGCCGGCCGCCTGCGCCTTTTCGATGTGCTCCAGCACGATGGCCGACCGCACGTCCTGGAGCATGCGCTCCGGGTCGCTGGCGGCCGGTCCTCCTTCAAAGATGACCAGCACCGGTTCCGCGCCCAAGCGACCCGTCACCGCTCAGTACTCGGGTTCGATGAGACCGTAGTTGCCGTCCTTGCGCCGGTACAGCACGTTGACCTCGCCGCTGGTGCCGTTGGTGAAAACGAAGAAGTCGTGTCCCAAAAGCTCCATCTGGAGCACCGCTTCCTCGACCGTCATGGGCTTCAGCGGGAAGCGCTTCACCCGCACCACCCTGGGCGTCTCGGTTTCCTCTTCCTCGGCCTCCGCCACCGGCAGCGCCCCGTCCGCCGCTGCGGGAGCCTCCGCCCTCTCCTGGCGCAGCTTGCGGTTGATGCGGGTCTTGAACTTGCGCACCTGACGCTCGATGTGGTCCACGGCCATGTCGATGGACGCGTACATGTCGTCGGTACGGCCTTCGCCCCGCACCAGGAGGCTGCCAACCTCAAACGTGATCTCCGCCGTGTGGCGTCCCCGCTCCACGCTCAAAACGACCGCCGCCATCTTGGGACGGCGCGCATCGTCAAAGTACTTGAGCAGCTTGCTGACCTTGCGCTCCGCGTGGCTGCGCAGCGCCGGCGTCACCTGGACGTTCTTGCCGGAAACCGTGACCTGGACCGTGCCCGTCTCCTGCATGGGCCTCGCCTCCCGAACCTCCGGGTACCTTTCCCGGTACCTTTCTAGTGTACTGTTTCCCGAGGGGCGATATGGGATCCTGCCTTACGCGTGGACACGCAGGGCTTTCCGCAAGGGCGCGGCGGCCGCCGCGGGCGGGACGGCAAAAGGGGAACGGCACCCGCCTCAGCTGACCTGGTCTTTGCCCCCACACCCGCCTGCTGGGGGGTTCGCTCGATGGGCCCGTCTCACTACTACCCCTCTCCGGCGCGGCCCCGCGCCTTGGCGCCGGGCCCGGCCGGGCAGGACTTACGCTAAGCCGCACCATGCTCAGCGGTGGACGCCCTGATTTTTCCACCGCCTTACGTGGGTCGCTTCGCCTGCGGCTGGCATCGACTTGCAACCACAGACCTGAGGCGAGTGCCGTCGAGTCTATTATATCCGCACTGGGGCCGCCCACATTAATCATAATCCCAAATACTGTTGTGTTTGTTTCGCCAAGTTTTCGCTCCCGGCGCAGGAGTCCCCGGGTTCGCGTCCAACAGTAAGACACCACATCCCGGTGCAAAGGAGCGAGGGGTCCATGGACATGCAGTGGCCGGTGGAAACGCGGGGGATGTACAGTGCGGCCGACGTGGCGGTGCGCACGGGGCTCCCCATCCCCAAGGTCCGCTACTACGCCTGCCTGTACGGCGACTTCCTCGGCGCCGTGCGCGGTCCGCTGGACGAATGGCGCTTCCGCCACGAGCACCTGCCTTTCTTCCATGCCCTGGCGCAGGGCTTCTCCCCGGCGGCCGCCCTCCATGCCGCAGGCCCCTCGGCGCCCGTACCGCTTCCTGGCGACCCGTCCAACAGCACGCCGCGCAGCGTGAACGCGCAAGCCGCGCCCCCGCCGGCGGTACCTGCGTCGCCGTCCGGGGGAACCGCACCGCCCGCCGGGGAGGCCCCCTCGCCCAGCGCGGGAGCCCCTTCCCCACCCGGTGAAACCTCTCCAGCGGCGCGAGGAGCCGCGGCGGGACCGGATCTTTCCACCGGCAGGCCGGCGCAGTCTTCGGTCCGCTCCCCGTCCGACCTGGTGGAACGCCTGGACGAGCTGTGCTGGCAGGTCCAGGACCTCCTCGAAGAGACGAAGCAAGTCCAGATCCTGTTGTCGAGGGCGATCGGGTTACTGGAAGACCTGGGGGCGGCGGCCGTGGCGACGGCACCGGCCCCGCCGCTGACCGGTCACCACGGGACGCCCGGCTCCGGCCGGGTCTTGGCGGAAGGGAACGATGAGGGCATCCACCCGCCCCCGCTCGCGACCGGCACCCTGCCGGCCGGCGCCGGCTTCTCACCGGCCGGCACCCGGCTAACGGAGGGCAGCCTGGCGTCCACCGGCCGCCCTCCGGCCGCTGCACCCGTGACCGACGGCCATCCCTCGCGCGCCGGCGGGACGGCGCACCCTGCGGGCGGCGGCGCCGGTCGGGGCTTGGGCCAAGGCGCCGTGCCGCCTGCGGTCATCCGCGAGGCCACCCTGGACGACGACGCCATGCGCGTGTGGGAGCCCCAGGCCTTCTGACGGGCCCGCGGGCCGCCGGCACCGTCGTCCCATCAGGCATGCGCTCCCGTCAGGCGTCCACCCCGGTCAAGGCTCGCTCCCGCAGGGCCACGGCGATGTCCAGATCTCCGATGCGCGTCTTGAGCGGGATGATCAGCCGGGTGATGTTGACGGTGGAGATAATGGTGCCGCGGCCGCGAATCACGGACGGAGGCGAAATGGTGCAGTTTATCCCCTGGTTTTCAAACAGGATCGCGGCGCGCCCGGAGATGACGTTGCCCAGCTCCGCGATGGCGCTTTCGCAGGTCTCGTCATAAATCACCTTGCGCTCGCCGGTCAGCTCGTACACGATGTTGACGGCCATCGCCTCATCGGTGCCGTACAACACCGTACCCTCCACCTCACCGGTGATGCCAATCAGAACCGTGACTTCCCGGGTCGTGTAATCGGTTTCAGCGATGGAAAGCTCGCCCCGCTCCACTTCGAGGCCCAGCTCTTCTTTCAGCACCAGCGCTGCAGCCGTTACAAAAGGCTGGATGTGCTCCACCTTCACGGGCATCGCCACCTCCGTGCAACCAGCAGTCAAGGGTCGACGACAGCGAAAGCAGTCAGCACGAATGCGATCGGCAGGCCACCGTCAGCGGTCCAGAACCTCAACGATCGCCACCGCGTGATCCGCGGCCAGGTCCACCTCTTCGTAGGAAACCGGTTTGCCGGGCGCGGGCGGGCCGGCCCCGGCGCCCTCCTCCAGCTCCATCGGCACTTGTCCAACCGCTTCGTCAGCGCCTTCGGTCTCCTCCGCCGGTTCGGGGAGTCGGACCTCGCGGTCGGCCGCACGGCCCAAAAGCCGCACCCGCGGCCGGTTGAGGCTGGCAGGGCCCGGGTGCACCACGACGCCGATCCGGCGCGTCGACAGCCGCACCACCGTCCCCACCGGGTAGCCCGGCAGCACGCGCCGCAGGGCCTGCACCGCTTCCCAGTCGAACAGCGTCCCCGCCTCCGCCATCAGGTGCTCCTGGGCTTCGTGGGGCAAGGTGGGCCGGCGCGGTTTCATGATGAGCTCGAGATACGCCACCGCCACCGCCATGACGCGGGACAGCGGGTGGAGGGCCTCCGCCCTCTTGCCCTGCGGGTAGCCGCTGCCGTCCAGCCGCTCGTGGTGATCGGCGATGATGTGCTTCACCCACGCGCTGATCTCCCGGATCCCGCGCACCATGGCCAGCGAGACGGCCACGTGCTCACTGGGGCGGTCGTCCAGCCACCGGCCCAAGTCTTGCAGCAGGCCAGCCAGGAACAGGTGGCGGGCGCCCTCTTCGCCGAGCACCGCGAACCCCACCCGGGCCGCCACCACCGCCACGTTGATGCTGTCCGTGACAAACCGGTCGGCCAGCGTACCCCAGGGCGGATAAAGGAGAAACCCTTCCGGCTGCTGCTGCTGGCGGGCCAAGTCCTCGCAGGCGGCGCTGGTCGCCTCCAGCAGCGCGGGCACCGGCAGCCGCACTTCGCTGGGGTCGGCGCCGCGGCGCAGCGCCGCCACCACGTCGACCAGCAGGTGGCGGACCGTCTGGTACGTGTGGTCCTCCAAGGGCTCCCGGACCTTCAGCCCTTCAAACCCTGGCGCCTCGACGTACGCGTGGCGGAAGCCCCGTTCCCACAGTCGCTCCCGCATCGTCTCGGAGACGGACTTGCCCGCGGCGAGCACCACGACGCCCCGTTGATCCACCAACGGCCGAGCCAGGAGCGCCCCCTCGGGAATGGTGCGAATATCCACCCTGCGCATTACGCTTCCTCCATCCGCTTGTACAGAAATGGCGCCGCCGAGCGCAGGCCGTACCGCTCCGGCTGGAAAATGGTTTCCGTGCTGCCCAAAAGCAGGTAGCCGCCCGGGACCAGGCTGGCCGCGAGCCGGGTGAAGATGTCCTGCTTGGCGGTTTCGGTGAAGTAGATCACCACGTTGCGGCAAAGAATCAAATGCTGCTCCTGCGGATACGGATCCTGTAGGAGGTTGAGGACGGCGAACCGCACGTAGCGGCGAATCTCCGGGAGCACCTGCCAGCGGCCGTCGGGCAGCTGGCGAAAATAGCGGCTGCGCCGCAGGGCCGAAACCTCCTTAAGCCGGTCGTCGGCGTACACCGCCGTCTCGGCTTCCCGCAGCGCCTCCCGGTCGATGTCGGTGCCCAGCACCTGGTGCCGGTCCGCGGAACCCGGCTCCAGCTCGTCCAAAAGGATGGCCAGCGAATACGGCTCCGCTCCGTTGGAGCACCCCGCGCTCCACAGCCGCAGCCGGTCCCACCGCCGGCGCAGCTCGGGCAACACCCGCCGCGCCAGATCGTCAAAGCGCTCGGGGTTGCGAAAAAACTCGGTCACATTGATCGCGAGGTAGTCCAAGAGCCGCTGGCGCACGGCGGGGTCGCGGGCGATCAGCTCGGCCAGGGTGGAAAGGTCCTTGATGCCTTCGCGCCCCATGAATCCCGTCAGCCGGCGCAGCATCTGCTTCTCCTTGTACGCCCGCAGGTCCAAGCCGGAGGAGGCCTGCAGCTCCCGCTGGACGCGCCAGAACCCGGGGTCGACGGCCGTGGCCACCGGGCCGCCCGCCGCCGGGGGCAAGGAATGCGTGCCGCCGCTTGTGCCCGAATTCAATTGCCAACCCCCCTGCGTTCCAGGCCCCAGGTGCCGGCGCCTGCCCTCTCCCAGGCGCCGTGCGGGCCTCCACCCCGACCATGGCACCGTTACCCGTTGGGCTGCACCGATCGCCCGTCGGCCTGCGCCACCACCCGTACCAGGGCCGCCGCCATGTCCTGCAGGCTGTGCACCTCGTCGGCCAGCGCCAGCTCCTTCACGACCCGGGGCATCCCGTACACGACGCTGGTGGCTTCGTCCTGGGCCAGCACCCGGCCGCCGGCCCGCTTGAGCTTGCGGGCGCCCCGTGCGCCGTCCATGCCCATTCCCGTCAGGATGACCGCCACCACCTGCCCGCCCCATACATCGACGGCCGACTCCAGGGTCAGATCCACGGCCGGCCGCACGCCCAGGTGCGGCGGGGCGGAACTGAGGACCATGTGGCCTTCCTCGTCAAAGAGCAGGTGAAACCCGCCCCGGGCCACCCACGCCTCGCCGGGCCGCGGCAGCCGACCCGGTTCCGCCTCGGCCACGTGCAACGGCGAGAGGCCGTCCAGCCGGCGGGCCAACGAGGCGGTGAACCCTTCCGGCATGTGCTGCACGATGATGACCGGACGCGGGAAATCGGCGGGCAACCCGCTCAGCAGCGTGCTCAGGGCGCTGGGTCCGCCGGTGGAACTGCCCACCACCACCGGCCCCGGAACGGCGACGGCCTTCGCCGCGGCCGGAGGCCCTGGCGCCGCGGGTGCTTCCGGTTCTCCCGGCCGCTCCGCCGCCTGGCTCGCCGGCACCGGGGACGTGGTGTCCGCCGGCGCGCTGGCCGGTCGCGCAGGCGCTGGCCGCGGCGTCCCGGTGCGTGGGGCCGCCGTCCGGAAGGCGGCCGGTTGCGGGCCCCGCGACGGAGCCAGCGGCTCCCGGGCCGGCGGCGCTGCGGACACCGGCCCGGGCCGGGGCTCCGCGGGCGCCTCCGCCGCAGGAAGGCGCGCCGCAAGCCGCGCCGTCCCCGGCCGGCCGTCCGGCTGCCCCCGGGCGCGACGAGGTCGCACCTGGGCCCGGGCGGCCGCTCGCACCTTGGCCACCAGTTCCTCCCGCACGTCGCCCAAGTTGACGGAGATGGGACCGCCGGGCTTGGCCACCACGTCCACCGCACCCAGCATGAGGGCCTCCACCGCCGCCGGCGCCTGGCGCTGGGTGACGCTGGACACCATCACGACCGGTGTCGGCGCCTCTTCCATCAACCGGGCCAGCATCGCAAGCCCGTCCATGCGGGGCATCTGCACGTCCAGGGTGATGACGTCCGGCCGCAAGGCAAGGGCTTTCGCCAGCCCTTCCACGCCGTCGCGGGCCGTCCCGCACACTTCCATGCCCGCTTCGGACAGGAAGCGGCTGATCATCTGGCGCATCAGCGCCGAGTCGTCGACCACCAGGACGCGTATGGGCACGCTCATCCGCCTACCTGCTTGGCGACCGCCTGCAGCACCCGCTCCGGCTGAAACGGTTTCACAATAAAGTCCTTCGCGCCCGCTTTGATGGCCTCCATCACCGCGCTCTGCTGCCCCAGCGCGGTGCACATGACCACTTTGGCGTCGGGGAACCGCCGCTTGAGTTCCTTTAAGGCCGTCAGTCCATCCATCTCCGGCATGGTGATGTCCATGAGCACCACATCGGCCGGGCGCTCGGTGTATTTCTCGATGGCCTCACGCCCGGTGGCCGCCTCCATGACTTCGTGGCCGGCCTCCGACAGCAGCTTGTTAAGGCGCAGGCGCATGAACTGTGCGTCGTCCACTACCAGAACGAGAGCCAACGGCCGCCACCTCCTCGTACACGTATTGCTGGGGCGTCAGCACCTCCGGCGGTTTGCCCGCCCGTTTGACGGTGGCCACACCCCGCAGGGCGTCCCAGGACAGCGTCCTGCCGTGATTGCCGCCCACCTGCTCGGCCACCAGCGGAATTCCGTGCCGGCGCAGCTGCTCCCGAATCATGGCCACGTTGCGGGCGCCGATGTCGGGCAGCTCGCTCAGGGCCAGCATGTGGGCCCCGCCGGCCGCCTGGGCGTAGATGCGTTCCCGCCGCGCCCCCAGGCACGTCATTTCCTGCAACAGAAACGGCACCACCGTGTCGGCGAACTTGGCCGGCTCATCGGCCGTCGGGAAACGCTCCGGCAGCACCACGTGGGCCATGGCGGCCACGCGGCGCTCCGGGTCGCACAAGATGAGACCGACGCAAGAGCCCAGCCCGTAAATGGTCCATTCTTCCTCCACCGCACTCCCGGCCCGGTACTCTCCCATGCCGATGGAAACCCTCGTCAAGTCGCATCCTCCCACTGCCGGCCGTTGGCGTCGCCCGGGATCCAGATGAGGTAAGTAGGATAGTCGACGTCGTTTGCCTTGAGGTGCGTATGCACCACGGGCCACTCGCTGCGGGCCCGGGTGGCCAGGGCACCGGCCAACGTGGACAGCAGCGCACCCACCATATCCCACGCCACCTGGGGGGGCGACGGCGCCACGCGCCGGCCGAAGCGATCCGCCAGCGCGTTGAGGAACGCCGACCCGACCACATTGCCCAGCTCGCCGATGGTCGAATTGACCAGCTCCTCATCGGCGGCGGGCCCCACCGTGCCCAACAACTCGTCCACAATTTGCCGCGCCGGTTCTTCGGGAATCGCCAACAACAAGTACCCCGTCAGGTCGCCCGTAACTTCAAAAAAGGCCGCGGCGACGGGCGTGTCCTCCGGTCCGCACAGGGCGGGCAGCTCCGCCAGGCGATGGCGGCTGATGCGCACCTCCGCCGTCCAGTGCAGGCGGCTGTCGAGAAACCCCGACAGGACATGCGCGGCGTGATCAAGCGCTTCGGACATCGCGGCCGCCATCGCGGCGGATGTAGCCTCCAAGTCGACGCACCTCCTTGGCAAAGCCGGTCACGTCCAAGATCAGGGCGACCGATCCGTCGCCCAGGATCGAGGCCCCCGAGATGCCCGGCACTTGGCCGCCCATGCCTTCGATGGTTTTGATCACGATCTCTTGCTCGCCGATCACCTGGTCCACCGCCAGGGCCAGGGGCGCCGACCCGGCCTGCAGCACAACCACGGGGTTGGCCTGCTCCGCCCGCCATGTGGCCGCGAAGGCCTCGCCCCACACGTCGCCCGGGTTCACCAGAGGAATCACCTGGTCCCGCACGTGAATCATGGTCCAGCCGTTGGCCATGCGCAGCTGCCGCTCGTCCACCCGCAGGATCTCCACGACGCCCTGCAGCGGCACGGCGAAGGTGGTGCCCCGCACCTGCACCAGCATCGCCTGGACGATGGCCAGCGTCAGCGGCAGGCGGATGATCCAGCGGGTGCCCCGGCCCGGCTGCGACTCCACCGCGACGGTGCCGTTGACCCGCTGGATGTTCTTGCGCACCACATCCAGGCCCACGCCCCGGCCCGACACGTCAGAAACCCGGCCCGCGGTGCTGAAGCCGGGCAGGAACAAGAGCTCCAGCGCCTCCGCCCTGTCCAGCTGCTGGGCTTGCTCCGCCGTCAGCAGGCCCTTGGCCACGGCCACTTGCTTGACCTTGTCGGCGTCGATGCCGCGCCCGTCGTCGCTGACCTCGATGTAAATGCTGTTCTCCTGGTGGTAGGCCCGCAGCTCCACCAGGCCCTCGGGGTCCTTGCCGGCCGCCCGGCGCTCTGCGGGGCTCTCCAGGCCGTGGTCGAGGGCGTTGCGGATCAGGTGCACCAGCGGATCGCCGATCTGCTCGATCACGGCCCGGTCCAGCTCCGTGTCCTCGCCGGAGATGACGAACCGGACCTGCTTGTCCAGCTTGCGGGCCAGATCCCGCACCATCCGGGGAAACTTGCGGAACAAGGTCTCCAAGGGCACCATGCGGGCCTGCATGATGGTGTCCTGAAGATCCGTGGTGATGCGGCTCAGATGGCCCGTGACCAGCTCCAACTCTTCCTTCAGGTCCTCCACGGACATCTCCACGTGGCCCAGGCGGGCAAGCCTGGTACGGTCGATGACCAGCTCGCCCACCAGGTTCATGAGCCGGTCGAGCACGCGGACGCTGACGCGGATGGTGTCCGCCATGCCCCCCGAGGCGGAAGACGCCGCCGCTCCCCCGTCCGCCGCGGCGGGTGCGGGGGCTGCACTGGCCGGCGGTGCCGGCGGCACCTGTGCGGCTTTCGCGGCGAGGGCCGGCCCATCCGCGGCCACGGGCGCAGCGCCGCGGGCTGCGTCTGCGGCCGTGCCGCCTGCGGCGCCGGCATTTGGGGCTGCGTGGGAAGCGGCCTCTGTCGCCGCGCCGGGAGCTGCCGCGGTCGCGAGCGGGTCGTCAAACTCCACCGCTTGCAGGTGGTTGACCTCGTTCAGCGCTTCCACGATGCGGCCGGGGTCCTCGGCGGTGACCACCACCGCAACCATGCGGGTCGCGTCCGTGTCACCGGACTCGATCAAGGATTGCTCGGGTTCGGTGTACACGACCTGCCCCCGCTCCTGCAGCACCAGCAGCGACTGGTAAAGCCGCACCACGGGCATAGGAGCGTCCGGTTCGACGAGAATGCGGAAACGCCACAGCCGCTCCCCGGCCTCGGCGGCGGCCGCGGCCAGCGGGGCCCAGTCGGGCTCGGCCGTGGCGGGTGCGGTCGCGACGGGGACGGCGTCGGTGCCGGCCGGCGGGGCGCCCCCGCCGCTGGCCAAAAGCTCCAGCCGGCGCGCGAGCGGCCCCACGTCCACGCCGCTGTCGGTCCCCTCCCGCTCCACCGCGGCGAGGCACCGGCGCAGCACGTCCACGGCCTCCAGCAACGCGTCCACGATGTCCGCGTCCACGGCCCGCTGCCCGCTGCGCACGAGATCCAGCAGCGATTCCAGGGCGTGCGTGAGGTGGGCCATGCGGGTCATGCCTGCGGTGGCGGCGCCCCCCTTGAGGGTGTGCGCGGCCCGGAAGATGGCGGCCACCGCCTCAGGGCCGCCGCCTCCTTCCAAGTCCACCAGCAGCTCTTCCATGGTGTCGACCATCTCGGTCGACTCGTTGATGAACAGTTCCAGCTCTTCCGGGCTCAGTTCATCCGTGGACATCGGGAACCCGCTCCTCGAGCCGTTCCAGCTCATCCCGCTCCCTGGAGTTCAAGACGCGGTTCAGGTCCAGGAGGATGACGAGCCGGTCGTCCAGCCGCGCGATGCCGGTGATGTACTGGGTGTCGACGCTGACGATGTACGGCGAAGGCGGCTCGATGCGGTCCCCTTCCAGGCGCAGCACTTCCGACACGGCGTCTACGATCACGCCGATGGTCTGCTCGCCCATTTCGACCACCACGATGCGCCGGTCCGCATCGCCGCTCCCCGGAGGCAGGAGGAACCGCTTGCGCAGGTCCAGCACCGGAATGACGCTGCCCCTCAGGTTGATGACGCCTTCCACGAAGTCCGGCGTGCGGGGAACCCGGGTGATGTCCGGCACCCGGATGATCTCCCGCACCTGATGAATGTCTACGCCGTACAGCTCCCCCGCCAGGCGAAACACCACCACTTGCTTCTGCCCGCTGGTGGCGGCCCGGGTCTGTCCTGCCGACATCGGTTTCACCCCTTACGTGCGGAACTGGGACACAAGCTGGCGCAGGTCCGCCGCCATGCGGGCCAGCGAGCGGACGGAGCCTGCCACCGCTTCGATGGATGCGTTCATCTGCTGAGCGGCCGCGCTCACCTCTTCCGAAGAGGCCGCGGTTTCCTCGGAGATGGCGGAGATGCTCTCCATCGCCCCCATGACTTCCTCGCTCTGGGCCGCCATCTCTTCGGTGGCCGCCGTGTTCTCTTCGGTGATCCGGGCCACGTCCCCAACGGCGGCCATGACCCGTTCCGCCCGCTCAGCCAGCCGTTGCGCGTCCTGGGTGATGCGCTGCACTTGTTCGTTGGTGCCTTCCAGGGCGGCCAAGATCTGCTCCAGCGCCTGCCCCGCCGCCCGGGCCCGCTCCATGCCGCTGGCCACTTCTTGGGTGCCGGCCTGCATGGCCTGCACCGCTTCCGCGATGTCCTGTTGCATGTCGTTGATGAGGGACGCAATCTCTTTCGCCGATGCGGCGGACCGTTCCGCCAGCTTGCGCACTTCGTCGGCGACAACGGCAAACCCCTTGCCGTGCTCGCCCGCCCGGGCCGCTTCGATGGCCGCGTTGAGGGCCAGGAGGTTGGTCTGCCCGGCGATGTCAGAGATCACCTGCACGATGTCGCCCACTTGCTGCGAGTGCTGGCCCAGCTGGCGCACCTTCTCGGCGGTGGCGAACACCGTGCGCTGGATGCTCTCCATGCCCTCGACGGTCTGCCGCACCGTCTCGCCGCCCTGGCGGGCGGTGTGCACGCCCTCGTTGGAGGCTGCCGCGACCCGGCGGGCGTTTTCGGCCACCGCCCGGATGGCCACCATCATCTCCTGCACCAGCTGACCGCCGTGCTGCACGACCCGGGCCTGCTCCGTAGCGCCGGCCGCGATGCGGTCGATGGCCCGCTTGAGCTCGGTGACGATGCCCACCACGTGCTGCACCGTGCGGCTCTGGTCGCTGGTACCCGCGGCCACCTGGCCGATGGTCTGGGAGATCTGCTCCGTGGCCCGGGCTGCCTGCTCCGCCGACGCGGACAGCTCTTCGCTGCTCTTGTTGAGGTCATCGGTGGACGCGATGATGCGCTGCGCCAGCTGGCGCAAGTTCTCCGTCATGGCGGCAAAAGCCGCGGCCAGCTGCCCCACCTCGTCCTGCTGCCGCAGCCGCTCCACTTCGACTCGTAGATCGCCCTCGGCCACCCGGCTTACCTGGCCGGCCATGCGCACCAGGGGCCCGCTGACCGCCCGCGTCAGGAAGATCGAAAAGATGATCCCGACCACCAGCGCCACCGCGGCGGCGCCGAGGATGCGGATCTCGGCCAGGCGGCCGAACTCCATCGCTTCCCGCCGGGCCGCCTCCAGCTGGGCGTCCAGGTACTCCACGAGCTCTCCGACCAGGTCCTGGGCCTGCGCGGCCAAGGACCGCAACTCCAGCTGGGAGGTGAACGCGGCGAACTCCTGGTCGGCAAGGGCGAAGAACTGGTCCTGGGCAACTTTCAGCTGCGTGAGAATCTGGCGACCTGCGGGGTCCTGCAGGCGGGCGTCCAGGGCGGCGTAGGTCTCCCGCCACTGGCCCTCGATGCGGTCGACGGCGTCTCCCGGCAGGAAGTACTCCAGCACGCTGGCGGTTGCATCCTCGGTGAGGAGCTCGAGGCGGCGGGCTTGGATGGTGGATTCCACGTCGGCCCCCAACACCGCCATGAAGGAGCTGGTCGCCTCCCGCACGGCCAACAGGCCGAGGGCCGCCACCACCGCCATCAAGATCAGCACGACCGCGAACCCGCCGCCGATCTTGGCGGACATGCGCAACCGGTGCCACAGGGAGCCGTCCGTGGCCACTTCCATACCCCTCCCCCGGAAACCTTTCCCTTCTTTTTGTAATATCGAGCGGCGGCGTTGGCAACTTGAGGAACGTCCCAAAAGCGGGGCGGTCAAGCCAATCCGGGTCAAACGGGTGTCGGGCCCCGCTCGCAATGGGCTCGACGGCCAGCTGATGCGACCGGGACGACGGCGCGCTCCCCTCCCGGCGCCGCGTGCCATAGGCGCCGGCCGAGCCGTGCCTCCGCGCCGCAGGGGCCCTCCGCATGGCTCTTGGGACCGGGAGACAGGTCCCGGTCCGAAAACAGGACTCAGGACCAGCAGGAACTCGTGAACGGAAGTCAAATAGAGTGCCCTGGAAAGTCTGCCGGAAGCCGAAAAGGCCCGGCGCGAGAATCCCCCGGTGGGCGCCCTCGTTCCGACACCGATCCCCCACCCCCCCAGGTCGAGGAACAGACCCCGCGGGGGATTCTTTTGCTTTCATCCCCCGCGAGGATGCTGCCGCTCCCTAAAGGGCGTACGATTCCGCCCTTCTTGCCTAACCCTTGTGGTCGATGAACCGGGGCTCGCCGTCGCCGGCGGGAGCTGGCCCGTGGTAAGCCCGGGCGGCGCGGCGCGCCGCCTGCGTTTGGCTGATGTCGGCCCGCAGGCTCAGCAGGCGCTCCCGCAACAGGTGCTCCGTGGCCTCTTCCACCGCCTGCAGCTCCTGCATGACGGCGCGCAGCTGGTCGAGCAGCACCGGCAGATCGGCCACGGCAGCGACGTAAGCGGGATCGGGCAACTGGACCACCGCCTTCTGCAGGTGACTCAAGGTGGGCTCGTCGACACCGACAAAATAGGCCAGCCCTCTGCGGCAGGCCTGAATTCGCTCGTCCATGCTCTGCAGACGGCTGGCAACGGCTTCCTTACGGGCGTGCACCCGCAAAAACTCGTCCAGGTCGTCGCCGCGCAAGTGCTCCTGGGCCTGGCGCGCCAGCGACAGCCATTCCCGGTACGCACCCAGCTGGGCCGTGTACGCGGCCACCAAGTCGGCCGCCAACCGGCCAGCCGCCTCAGGCCCGCTCGTGCCCTCCACCGGCGGCCCCCCCTTCTCCGCGGGAAATCTTATCCCATGCTTCCCGCAGTTCGCTGAGGAGGCCCATCACCTCCTGCAGTGGTGCCACATCCTTGCGCATGTTCCCCTCCACCAGCCGCCGGTGCATGTAGTCGTACAACTGCTCGAGATTCGCGGCCAGCTCGCCGGCCCGAGGGTCCAGCGCCCGGCTGAGCTCGGCGACGATGTCCTGGGCCCGCATAAGGCTCCGGTGCGCCTCCTGCACGTCTCCCTTTTCGATGGCGGCGATGCCCTGTTGCACGAAGCGGATGGCACCATCGTACAGCATCACGACCAAGCGCACGGGATTGGCTGTCTGAACCTGGGTCGTCCGGTACTGCTGCGTCGCTTGTCTTGCGTACAAGGTGGCATTCATTTGCCGTTCCCCTCCGATCCGGCGCGCCCCGCTCACGGGCGCCACCCGCGCCCGTGACCCGTTGCAAGGTCAGCGGCGCCGCGACTGGTAGGCCGCAAAGGCGCTGAGCTGCTGGAGCTGTCCCTCCAGCCACGTGGACTGCACTTGAAACGCACTCATGACTTCTTCCAGGGCCACGAACTGGCGCCGCAGCGTCTGCTCCCGCAGTGCGAGCCGCTCCTCCAGCCGTTCGATGCTGCGGTCGATGTCCTGCATGCGGGCATCGAACATCTGCTGCCGGGAGACCAAGGCACCGCCGCTGGTCTGCAGCCACATCTCCAGGCGGTCCCGCAGGCGCACCGCCACCCCCGCGAAGCCGTCCTCCTCTGGGGTCGCCGCAAACAGCCGGCGCACCGCGTCGGGGTCCTCGTTGAGCGCCGCCCGCAGCTTGGCTTCGTCCAGGGTCATGGTTCCGTGACGATCGACGGAGATGCCGATGAGGGCCAGCTGGTTGTAGGGAAGCCCTTGGCCGTTCACCGGGGCCGTCGCGTCCTGCCGCAGCTGCGCCTGGATCCGCTGCAGGAGCACGTCGCCTTGCAGGATCTGCCCTTTGCCCGTCTTGTCGCTGATGAACGACTGCACCGAGTTGTACTGGTCCACAAAGGCCCGGATTCGCTCGACGGCGCGGTTGACGTCATGCTGCACCACGACGACGGTCTCGCCCGTGTCCTGAAGGGTCAGCGTCACGCCCGGCAGGACGTCGTTGATGGTGTTGCTGGCGCGGGTCACCTCGAGGCCGTCGACAATGATCTTGGCCGCCTGGGGGGCTTGCAGCTCATGCTTGAGCTGGCCGCTTCCGCTCAATATCCCTAAGCCCGTCAACACACCGCCGCCGCCGACAAACTGGATGGCCTTGTTCATCTCGCTGGCGGTGATAACCAAGCGCCCGTCGATGATGGTGGCGGAGACGCCCGCGCCGGCCTCGTTGATCTTCTGGGCGATGACCGTCAGCGTGTCCCCCGCGGCGATGGTGATCGCTTGCCCGTTGATCCGGATCGTGCCGTTGAGGCCGAGTGCCTTCTCCGGGTCGAACTGGTCGGACGCCACGCGATGAGCCTGGGCCAGCTGCACGACTTCGATCTTGTACCGTCCCGGCGCCGCCGCCGTCCCCGCGGAAACCGTCAACACGCCGGTGTCGGAGGACGTGGCCGTCCGGCTGAGGTACGTGCTGGACAGCTGCAGATCCGACAGCCGGCTGGACAAGTTGTTCAGCCGGGTGTTGATGTCCCGCCAGGCGTCCTTCTGCTGCTGCAGCGTGTTCTTCCGCTGCTGCAGCTGGGTGATGGGACGCCTCTCCAGCGCCATGACGGCTTCAATCCACGCATCGGTGTCGATGCCGGATGCGATGCCGCTGATGTACATGCTCATCTGCCTTCACTCCCGCGTGCGCCGCAGAGCGCCGAGCGCGCCATTCCCGGCTCGCCCACGGATGTTACGCCCCCGCTCCTCCGCGGCCGAGGGGGGCCTCCATCGGGGCCGCTCGTCAGGCCCATTCGTCGATCAAGAGACCGATGAGCTTCTGAATATGGCCCACCAGGTCCAGGATCTTTTCGGGCGGGATTTCCCGGATCACTTCCCCGGTTTCTTCATCGATGACCTTCACGTAAATGCGGTCGGTTTCCTCGTGGACAAGGAATTTGAGCCGCTTGTCGACCGCTTCGAGGGTACGGTTCAAGCCGTCCGCGATGCGATCGAGCACCGTCCGGTCATAAGGTGCGCGCCGGTCGCCGGACTCCACCGGCTGCGTCCGCTCCTCGGTTCGCGTCGGGGGGTTGACGGGCACATAGACCCGCTCCTGAAGCGAAGGGTTCCATGCGACGTTCCTCCCCGCCGCCACCTCCGGAACCCGCATGGTGCTCACCTCTCGTCCCGGCGGCCGCCGGTTCCGCAGCGGGGCCAAGGATATCCGTCTATTTAGGAAGTTCGGCCGAGCGCGGGGCAACCTTTAGCCCGCGCCAGGCCGGTTCGCGCCGAGGGCGGGCAAATGCCGAGGGCGGGCAAATGATGAAAGTGGCCGAAAGCGCCCCTGCGCGGGCTCTTGCACGCCGTGGCACACAGATCCAGGTTAACTCGGCACGGAATAAACTGTGTTGCGGAGAATCGCATCCAGCGTTGTTGAATCGTGGGGTGTTATACCCACTGTTAAAATGTCGTCATAAGGAGGTTTCTGCTCTTGCAGCTCTTTCGTGTGTGCCGGGCGCGGTTGGGCTCTCGCCTAGTCCTCGGCGTCGTCGCGGGCCTCGTGGCCCTGCTGGCCATGGGCGGCCTGGCCATGGCCCAGCAGACGGTGGTCATCGGCATGCTGGGGCCGTTGAGCGGCGACTACGCCACCTACGGCACCAGCGTCGCGAACGGTGTCGAGCTGGCCATCAACGAGGCCAA
Organism: Limnochordales bacterium; assembly: GCA_036562195.1. Classification (GTDB taxonomy): domain Bacteria; phylum Bacillota; class Limnochordia; order Limnochordales; family ZCTH02-B6; genus ZCTH02-B6. The sequence continues at coordinate 3,636 of DATCKT010000137.1, read as the reverse complement.
CGCGTCGGGCAGGTACAGCTATCGGTTCGTGTTGCAGAAGGAAGACACTCGCGGTGACCAGGTCCAAGCCCTCAACGCCATCAACAAGCTCATCGAGCTGGACCGGGTGACCGCCATCGTGGGCCCGGTGTTGAGCGGGGAGACGCTGACCGCCGGCCCGAACGCGCAGGATGCGGGCGTGCCCTTCATCACCCCGTCGGCGACGCATCCGGACGTGTCGGCGATCGGCGACTATGAGTTCCGCAACGTGATCACCGACGACATGCAGGCGGCGCAGATGGCTGAGTACGCCGTCAAGAGCCTGGGCCTGCGGCGGTTCGCCATCCTGCACGCCAACAACGACTACGGCGTCGCCTTGCGGCGGGCCTTCGAGGCCGGCGTGCGGGCCCACGGCGGCCAGGTCGTAGCGGTGGAGTCGTACCTGGACGGCGACAGCAACTTCAGCGCCCAGCTGACCAACATCGCCGCCCAGAATCCCGAGGCGCTCTATATCGGCGGCTACTACACCGAGGCGGCCAAGATCGCCCAGCAGGCGGCCTTGCAGGGCTTGCGGGTGCGGCTGATGGGCGCCGACGGGTTTGACTCGCCCGAGTTGATCAATCTGGGCGGCGCTGCGGTGGAGGGTGCCCTCTTTACCTCCGGTTTCTACAACGGCACGCAGGATCCGCTGGCTGCTGAGTTCGTGCGCAAGTACGAGGCCGCGTACGGCAGCAAGCCCGACATGTTCGCCGCCAACGCGTACGACTCGGCGCGGATCATCATCGAGGCCATCCAGGCCGTGGGCCCCGACCGGGCGGCCGTGCGCGACTGGATCGCCAACGTGCAGGACTTCCCCGGCGTGACCGGCGTCACCACCTTCGCGGAGAACGGCGACGCAGTGAAGCCGCTGTACATCCTGCGGGTGGAGAACGGCACCTTCGTGCAGGAGCGGTAAGCGGCGCCGGCCGGTCGCGGTGTGGGCCCCGCGGCTGGCAGCCGTGCGGAGTTCCCATCGGCAACCGGGAAGGGATTCGGCTGTGCTAGGGATGGGTGGCGCCCGCCGCCGGACGGGCGTCCACCCTTCTCCTTTGACTCGCCATCGTCGGGGCCAAGAGCGGGCACCGGTCTTCAGCGGGCCCGCCGTGCGTAGCGGGGTGCGCGCTTGTTCGGACAACAGCTGCTCAACGGGCTGGTGACGGGAAGCACTTACGCCCTCATCGCGCTGGGCTACACCATGGTGTACGGCGTGCTGCAGCTCATCAATTTCGCCCACGGCGAGATCTACATGATGGGGGCGTTCACGGGCCTGCTGCTCGTTACCGTGGCCAAACTGCCCTTCCCGCTGGCGCTGCTTTTGGCCATGGGCAGCACCGCACTGCTGGGCATCATCATTGAGTTGCTGGCATACCGGCCGCTGCGCCGCTCCTCCCGCCTGTCGGTGCTCATCAGCGCCATCGGCATGTCCATCTTCGTGCAAAACGTGGCCTTGTGGATCTGGGGGCCGTCCACCCGCAGCTTCCTGCCGCCGTTCCCCGTGACCACGTTCTCCATTGCGGGCGTGCGCACCAATACCCTGGAATTGCTGACGCTAGCCGTGGCGCTGGCGATGATGGTGGGGCTGCATCTCTTGGTGACCCGCACCAAGCTGGGCAAGGCCATGCGGGCCGTGGCCCAGGACCGGGAAACCGCAGCCCTCATGGGCATTAACGTCAACCGCACCATTGCCTTCACCTTTGCCATCGGCTCCAGCCTCGCCGCGGCCGCGGGCGTGATGGTGGGCATGCTCTTCAACGCGGTCAACCCCACCATGGGCGTCATGCCGGGCCTGAAGGGCTTCGTCGCGGCGGTGTTGGGCGGCATCGGCCACATCCCCGGTGCGATGGTGGGCGGACTGGCCCTGGGCATGGCCGAGGTGCTGGGGGTGGCGCTCCTCAGCTCCCAGTGGCGAGACGCGGTGGCCTTCGCCATCTTGATCCTAGTGCTCCTCTACCGTCCGTCGGGCCTTCTGGGCCGACGCACGCAGGAGAAGGTGTGATCCGCCCATGCTGGACTGGGCCGACGGAGTGCTGCGGGGCTTCATCAACCCGTACTACTACGGCGTCCTGGTGACCATCGGCATCAACATCATCCTGGCCCTCAGCCTCAACCTGGTGACGGGCTTCACCGGACAGCTGCACTTGGGCCATGCGGCCTTCATGGCGGTGGGGGCGTACACGGCGGGCCTGCTGGCCACCAAGGCCGGCGTTGGCTTCGCCGTCGCCGTGCCGGCGGCGGGCCTGGCGGCGGCGCTGGCGGGCGTCGTCGTGGGCTTGCCCACCTTGCGGCTGCGGGGCGACTACCTGGCCATCGCCACCCTGGGTTTCGGGGAGATCGTGCGCATCACCCTGCTGAACCTGGACATCACCGGCGGGCCCTTCGGGCTGCGGGGCATCCCGCGGCAGACCAACCTCCCCATCGTGATCCTCACCGTGGTGTTCACCTTTGCGGTGCTGCGCAGCCTCGTCAACTCCCGCGTCGGCCGGGCCCTGGTGGCCATCCGGGAGGACGAGGTGGCCGCCCAGACCATGGGCATCGACACCACTCGCTTCAAGGTGACGGCCTTCACGGCGGCCGCGTTCTTTGCAGGGATAGCGGGCGCCCTGTTCGCGTACTGGTTCCGCTACCTCAACCCGTCGTCTTTCGGGTTCATGGTGTCCATTGAGCTCTTGGCCATGGTGGTCTTCGGAGGGCTCGGCAACCTCTTGGGTTCGGCGCTGGGGGCCGGCGTCATGACCTACCTGCCCGAGTTCCTGCGCACGGTGGCCCCGGCCATCGCCGAGCGGCGCTTGGTGTTTTACGGGGCGCTGCTGGTCATCGTGATGATCCTGCGCCCCAACGGCCTGTTGGGTACCAGCTCCGAACAGGGGTGGCTTGAGGTCTGGTTGGCCCGCCGGCGCTCCCGCGCGACCGCGGCCCACGGCGGGGCCTCCCGGCACGGCGCGCCGCCCGCGCCCGGAGGAGGTGGCGATGGTGGCGCTGCTTGAGGTGCGGGGGCTCACCATGGAGTTCGGCGGCTTGCGGGCCGTGGACGACGTCACCTTCGACGTACATGAAGGCGAGATCCTGAGCATCATCGGGCCCAACGGCGCCGGCAAGACCACGGTCTTCAATGTCTTAACGGGCCTCTACCACCCCACCCGCGGCGAGATCGTGTTCAACGGCCAGCGCCTGAACGAGCTGAAGCCGTACCAAATCACGGCCTTAGGGATCGCCCGCACGTTTCAAAACATCCGCCTCTTCCGGGAAATGGCCGTGTGGGAAAACGTGGTGGTGGGCGCCCACACCCGCCTCAAGAGCGGCTTTTTCCAGTCCATCTTCAAGGGACCGGCCACCCGCCGGGAGGAGCGGGCCGCCCGGGAGCGGGCGTACCGGCACCTGGAATTCGTGGGGCTCAAGGGCTTGGAAACCGCCAAGGCCCGCCAGCTGCCCTACGGCGCCCAGCGGCGGCTGGAAATCGCTCGGGCCCTGGCGGCGGAGCCGCGGCTGCTATTGCTGGACGAGCCGGCGGCGGGCATGAACGCCACGGAAACCGCGGAGCTCATGGAACTGATCCGGAAGCTTAAGCGGCAGTCCATTACCGTCATCTTGATCGAGCACGACATGCGCATGGTGATGGAC
>DATCKT010000136.1:0-18020 GCA_036562195.1 Limnochordales bacterium | reverse complement strand
TCCCCTTTGTGCTGGGATTGGCGGCGTTGCTCTTCTTTGTGCTGGACGGTTTCTTGCCCGTGGCGCTGATCCCTCAGCGCCTGTTCACGTCCACCGATTCGTTTCCCATGATGGCCATCCCCCTCTTCATGCTGGTGGGAGCGCTCATGAACGCCGGCGGGATCAGCCACCGGCTGATCCGGTTCTCTCGCGCGCTCGTCGGGCACATCACCGGCGGGTTGGCCCACGTGAACATCCTGGCCAGCGTGTTCTTTGCCGGCATCAGCGGTTCCGCGGCCGCGGACGCCTCGGCCCTCGGATCGATCCTAATTCCCGCCATGGTGCGGAGCGGCTACACGGCTGCGTTCAGCGCCGCAGTGACGGCCGGTTCGTCGCTGATCGGCCCCATCATCCCGCCCAGCATTCCCATGATCCTCTACGGCGTCATTGCGGGGACGTCCATTTCGGCCCTGTTTGTCGCAGGCATCATCCCCGGGTTGCTGATGGCGCTGACCCAGATGATCGTCTCCTGGTGGATCTGCAAGCGGGACGGCATCGGCGGGGAGACCCGGGCCAGTCGGCGGGAGTTGGTGGACAGCTTCCGGGACGCCAGCTGGGGGCTGCTGATGCCCGTGCTCATCCTGGGCGGCATCCTGGGCGGGGTGTTCACGCCGACGGAGGCCGCCGCGGTGGGCGTGCTGGCCGCCTTTATCATCGGCAAGTACATCTACCGGGAGTTTACGTGGCGGGATGTGCCCGAGGCGCTGGTGAGCGCCGCCATCTCCACGGGCGTGGTCATGCTGGTGATCGGCTTCAGCCAGGGCCTGGCCTTTGTGCTGGCCAGCCAGCAGGTGCCGCAGCAGGTGGCCGCCGCCATGCTGGCCTTGACGGACCAAGGATGGCTTTTGATCTTGATTCTCATCGCGATTCTGCTGCTGGTGGGCACGTTTCTGGAGCCGGCCGCGGCCCTGATCATCCTGACGCCGGTGCTCTTGCCGCTGGCCCGGCAGCTGGGCCTAGACATCATCCAGTTTGGCGTGCTCTTGGTGCTGGGTTTGGTCATCGGCCTGGTGACACCGCCGGTGGGAACGTGCCTGTTCATCGTCGCTTCCATCAGCCGCCTTAGGCTGGAGACGGTGGCCCGGGCGCTGGTGCCCTTCATTGCGGCGTGCGTGGTGGTGCTGCTGATCGTCGCCTACGTGCCCGCGGTGACGCTGTGGCTGCCGGGCCTCTTCCGCTGACCGTGCCCGGGGGGCCCGCCGGGCCAGGCTCCCTGCCGGCGGTGTTGTGGAGGGCTCCCGCCGCCGGCCGCGCGTGCGGGGAGGTTCTGCGCGGGGGCCCGTACGGGCAGGACAGGGCGGCTGAGCGCGGGAAAAGAGAATGGAGATGAACGCCGTCCGCTGGCCGCCAGGACCGGCGTTTGGCAACGGAACCGTCCAAGGGGGGATTCCATGGCACTACAGTTTGAACACACCGACCGAGTCTTGAAGGAAAGCCGCGTGTACACGCCCGATGAGGCGACCGTGGCCGACGCGAACATCACCGCGTACATGCGCAGCAAGGGTTTCTCCTCGTGGGATGAGCTGTACCGGTGGTCCGTGGCCAATCCCGAGGAGTTTTGGAGCGAGATGGCCCGGGACCTGGAATGGATGCAGCCGTGGCAGAAGGTGCGCCAGTGGGATCCGCCCTACGTGCAATGGTTCGTGGGCGCCCAGGTGAACATCGTCCACAACGCCCTGGACCGCCACATGCGCACGCCGGTCCGCAACAAGGTGGCGTTTTACTGGGAGGGCGAGGACGGCACACGGCGGACCTTGTCCTACGCCGACCTTTACCGGGAGGTCAACCGGGCGGCCAGCGCCTTGGCCAAGCTGGGCATCGGCAAGGGCGACCGGGTGGTCATCTACCTGCCCCGGATTCCGGAGCAGATTGTGGCCATGCTGGCCGTGGCCCGCATCGGCGCGGTGCACTCGGTGGTGTATTCGGCCTTCAGCGCCCAGGCGCTGCGGGATCGGGTCAACGACGCCCAGGCCAAGGCCATCATCGCCTGCGACGGCTACTACTACCAGGGCAAGCTGGTGGAGCGCAAGGCGGTGGTGGACGAGGCGCTGCAGGGCAATGACACGGTCAAGCACGTGATCGTGGTGCGCCGCACCGGCACCGACATCCCATGGCAGGCGGGCCGCGACCTGGACTGGGCCGAGTTGATGAAGACGGGCGACGACCGCCACCCGGTGGAGCCCGTGGACAGCGAGCACCCGCTGTTTACGCTCTACACCTCGGGGACCACGGGCAAGCCCAAGGGCGTGGTGCACACCCACGGCGGGTACATGGTGGGCGTGTACACGACGACGCGGTTTGTGTTCGACATCAAGCCCGACGACATCTTCTGGTGCACCGCCGACCCGGGGTGGGTCACGGGCCACAGCTACATCGTCTACGGTCCCCTGATCAACGGGGCCACCAGCGTTTTCTACGAGGGCGCGCCGACGTACCCCGATCCGGGCCGCTTCTGGTCCATCGTGGAACGCTACGGCGTCACCATCTTCTACACCGCACCCACGGCCATCCGGGGCCTGATGCGCCACGGCGACCAGTGGCCGGCCAAGTATGATTTGTCCAGCTTGCGCCTGCTGGGCACGGTGGGCGAGCCCATCAACCCCGAGGCTTGGGTGTGGTACCGGGAGCAGATCGGGCGCGGCCGGGTGCCCATCATGGACACGTGGTGGCAGACGGAAACCGGCAGCATCCTGATCACGCCGACGCCCATCACGCCGCTGAAGCCGGGATCGGCCACCCGGCCGTTCTTGGGGATCGAGGCGGACGTGGTGGACCGCAGCGGCAAGCCGGTGGACGCCAACCGGGGCGGGTATCTGGTCATCAAGCAGCCTTGGCCGTCCATGATGCGCACCATCTTCAACGATCCCAAACGGTACGAGGTCTATTGGAACACCATCCCCGGGATGTACTTCGCGGGCGACGCGGCCCACAAGGACGACGACGGCTATTTTTGGGTGCAGGGGCGGGTGGACGACGTCATCAACGTGTCCGGCTACCGCCTCGGCAGCATGGAGGTGGAGAGCGCCCTGGTCAGCCACCCGGCGGTGGCCGAGGCGGCGGTCATCGGCAAGCCGCACCCGGTCAAGGGCGAGTCCATCAAGGCCTTCGTCATCCTGCGCAAGGGGTTTGAGGGCCGCGAGGCGCTGGTCGATGAACTCAAGCGGTTCATCCGCCAGAATATCGGCCCCATCGCGGTGCCCGACGAGATCCAGGTGGTGGAAAGCCTCCCCAAGACCCGCAGCGGCAAGATCATGCGCCGGCTGCTCAAAGCCCAGGAGCTGGGCCTGCCCATCGGCGACGTCTCGACGCTGGAGGATTAGCCGGGCGTAGCGGACGCGGGCGCAGGCGCCGGCGGCTCGAGGTTCGACGGTCGAGCCTGCGGAAAGGCCACGGGTTCGGTGCCGTCTCCGAACGGCACCGAACCCGCGTCCGGGAAAAGGGACAAACGTCCCTTTTTCTCATCTGCGGGCAACGTTATGGTAGTCGCGGGCACCAGACCACAGCACCGACGGGAGCCTTGCCCATGCCGCCCTGGAACGATCGCTTCCTGCGGGCCTGCCGGCGCGAGCCCGTAGACCGGACGCCTGTCTGGTTCATGCGCCAGGCGGGCCGCTACCAGCCCGAGTACCGCGCGTTGCGCGAGCGGTATTCCCTGCTGGAGATCTGCCGCCAGCCCGAGTTGTGCGCCCAAGTCACCCGGTTGCCCGTGGAGCAGCTGGGGGTGGACGCCGCCATCCTCTTTTCCGACATCATGATCCCACTGGGGCCCATGGGCGTCGATTACGAATTGCAGGAAAACGTCGGCCCCGTGATCGCGCAACCCGTGACCAGCATGGCTGACGTGGCCCGGCTGCGGCCGTTGGTGCCCGAAGAATCCCTGGACTATGTGCTGGACACCATTCGCCTGCTGGTGCGGGAGCTGCCCGTGCCGCTCATCGGTTTCGTGGGCGGCCCCTTCACCCTCGCCAGCTACTTGATCGAAGGCCGCCCGTCGCGCGCGTTTCTGCGCACGAAGGGGATGATGTACAGCGAGCCGGCGGTGTGGCACGGGCTCCTCGAGCGACTGACGGACATGGCCATCGTGTACCTGCGGGCCCAGGCGGCGGCCGGCGCCCGCGCGGTGCAGGTGTTCGACAGTTGGGTCGGGTGCCTCTCGCCCGCCGATTACCGGTCGTTTGTGTTTCCCCACATGCAGCGGCTGTTCGCGGAAACCGCGGACTTAGGCGTGCCTCGCATCCACTTCGGCGTAGGCACGGCGGGCCTCTTGCCGCTGATGCGGGCCGCGGGGGGCGACGTCATCGGTGTGGACTGGCGTATCGATCTGGGTGCGGCGTGGGACCTGGTGGGGCACGATGTGGCCGTGCAAGGAAACCTGGACCCAGCAGCGCTGGTCGCACCCGAGGACGTGCTGCGCCGGCGGGTGCAAGACGTTTTGGAGAGCGCCGGCGGCCGGCCGGGCCACATCTTTAATCTCGGCCACGGCGTGCTGCCGCAGACGCCGCCGGAGCGCCTGAGGCAAGTGGTCCAGTGGGTGCACGAGTTGGGAGGGGACAGCCATGAGCAGTGAGCGCATCGGTATTCTTTTGATGGCGTACGGCACGCCCGAAAGCCCCGACGAAGCGGAGCCGTACCTGACCCACATCCGGGAGCATTACACCTACATCCGCGGCGACAAGCGCCCCTCCCCGGAAATGGTGGCGGACTTGCAGGCCCGCTATCGCCTCATCGGCGGCCGCTCGCCGCTTTTGGCCATCACCCGCGCCCAGGCGGCGGCTCTGGAAGAGCGCCTGAACGCGGCGGGCAGCGATGTGGCGTTTCGCACCTACGTGGGAATGAAGCACTGGCACCCCTTTATCCACGACACGGTGGCACAGATGGCGGCCGACGGCATCCGCCGTGCGGTGGGCATCGCCCTGACCCCGCAGTATTCTCGCCTCAGCGTCGGCGGCTACATCCATGCCGCCCGGGAGGCCATCGAGCAGACGGGCGCCTCCATCAGCATGAGCTTTGTGGAGCACTGGCACGACCGCCCGTCGTTCCTGGACGCCTTGGCCCGGCGGGTGGAGAAGGCCCGCACGCTGTTTCCCCCGGAGCTGCGGGCGGATTTGCCGGTGGTGTTCACCGCCCACAGCCTGCCGGCGCGGATCCGGGAGTGGGGCGACCCTTACCCGCAGCATTTGGAGGAAACGGCCCGGGGCGTGGCGGAGCGGGCCGGCATCCGGCGCTGGTTTGTAGCGTGGCAGAGCAAGGGGTCGACCCCCGTGGCGTGGCTGGAGCCGGAACTCCCGGACGTTTTGGTCCAGCTGCGGGAAGGCGGCGACCGGGCGGTGCTCATCTGCCCGGCGGGTTTCGTGGCGGATCACCTGGAGGTCCTCTACGACATCGACATCGAGGCCCGCAAGACCGCGGCCGCGATGGGCATGCAGCTGGAGCGGACCGCTTCCTTCAACGCCGACGACGACCTCATCGCCGTGCTGGCGGAGCTGGTGTGGGAGCAGGTGGCCCAGGTTTCCCGCTGACCGCGGCGGGCCGTAGCCGCCGGCCGGCGCCGGCCGCAGGGCAGGGGCCACGCGGTTCGGCATCAGGGGACGAAGGGTGAGGCGCGGTGACGGGGACGCAACCCCATGTCGCAATCATCGGCGGGGGCATCACCGGCCTCGCTGCGGCGTATTTCCTTCAGGAGGCGGCGCGGGAGCGGGGCCGCCCGGTGGCCATCACACTGCTGGAGGCGTCGCATCGGCTGGGCGGCAAGATCCTCACGGAGCGCGTGGACGGTTACTGCATCGAGGCGGGCCCCGATTCGTTTTTGACCCGCAAGCCATGGGCCCGCCTGTTGGCGGAGCGGCTCGGACTCGGCGATGAGCTGGTGCCCATCGACCCCCGCCACCGCCGCACGTTCATCCTGAAGGACGGCCGGCTGCATCCGATTCCTGAGGGTCTGTTCATGTTCGTTCCCCTCAGCTTGGGGGGCCTGGTGCGCTCGCGCCTGTTTACCCCCTGGGGCAAAGCCCGCATGGCGCTGGAGCCCTTCGTGCCCCGGGGACCCGCGGGCGACGAGTCCATCGCGGCGTTCGTCACCCGGCGGGTGGGACGGGAAGCACTGGAGCGGCTCGCGGAGCCGCTTTTGACCGGCATCTACGCCGGGCGGGCCGAGCGGCTGAGCATCCTGGCCACGTTTCCGCAACTTAAGGAAGCGGAGCAGCGGCACGGCAGCTTGTGGCGGGGCCTGGGCCGGGCGCGCCGGCACGCCGGCCCCAACAGCTCTGGCGCCGCGGGCGGCCGAGGCGGCGGGGGCGCGGCGGGAGACGGCACCGGCCCGGCCACGGCGAGGCGTACGGCGGGCGCGGGGGAAGCGGGGGACGGTTCCGCGTTCCTTGCACTGCGGGGCGGCTTGGAGAGTTTGGTCGAAGCGCTGGTACGGCGCTTGGACGGTGTCACGGTGCGCACCGGGGTGCGGGTCACCGGCTTGTCGCCCGCGGCGGAGGAGGACGGCGCGCCGGGAGGGACCTCGGGATCCGGCGGCGCCCCGCCTCCGGCGGGACCGGGCTCCTCGCGGCCCCGCTATGCGCTGGCCTTGTCCGACGGGACGCAGGTCAGGGCCGACGTGGTGATCGTGGCGGTGCCGGCCTTTGCCGCGGCGGAACTCCTGGCGGCGGTGTGCCTCGACGCCGTGCCCCATCTGCGGGCCATTCCGTTCGTATCCGTCATGACCTGCGCGCTGGGCTTCGACCGGGCAGATGTGGGCCATCCCCTCAACGGCAGCGGGTTCCTGGTGCCCAGCCGCGAGGGCCGGGCCATCACCGCCTGCACCTGGGTGTCGTCCAAGTGGGCCCACACGGCACAGCCGGACCAGGTCCTCATCCGCTGCTACCTGGGGCGCGACGGGGAGCAGCAGGTGATGGGGTTGCCGGACGATGCGGTGGTGGAGCTGGTGCGCCGGGAGCTGCGGGAGCTGATGGGGATTGACGCCGCGCCCCGCCTGGCCCGGGTATACCGGTGGGAGCGATCCATGCCCCAGTACGAGGTGGGGCACCTGGAGCGGGTCGCGGCGGTGGAGCGGGCGCTGGCCCGCCATCCCGGACTGCTGGTGGCTGGGGCGTCCTATCGCGGCGTGGGCGTGCCGGATTGCATTCGCCAGGGCGAGCTGGCCGCGGAGCAGGCCTTGGCCCTCTGCTGAAGCCTCATTGGAGCTTCTGCGAGCTTCTGCCGACGCCTCCCTTGCGGCTTCGGGGGAAGCCCCTGCTCAAGCGTCTGCTGCATTCGTCCCCAGGACGTGGCCGTCTGGCGGCCCCGGGCCGGGCAACAATCGCCCGGTGTCCGGGCCGGGCAACAATGGCCCGGTACAGATCGAGCAGGAAACGTTGCTTGACCGCGTAGACTAGCGGGTGGGGCTCGTCGCCGCGCCGTGCAGCCGGCGCCGGGCCGATGGACTGGCCGGGCCGCCGCCCGTCAGGGGCCGAGCCGCGGCGGAGCCGCCGGATCGGCGACGAGACAGTAGGAGGAATGGGATTTGGACGTGCACGTCATCGGCGTGCCTATCGATTTGGGCGCCAACCGCCGGGGCGTTGACATGGGTCCGAGCGCGATTCGCTACGCGGGCTTGCAGGCCGCGCTGGCCCGCCTCGGTCACCGGGTGGTGGACCTGGGCAACCTGGTGGTGCCGGACCCGGAATCCCGGGATCCGGGCGACTCCCGGGCGCGTTACCTGGCCGATATCGTGGCGGTCTGCCGGGAGCTGCGGGAGCGGGTGGCCGGGGTCGCACAAGCCGGCGGGTTTCCGCTGGTGCTGGGGGGCGACCACAGCTTGTCCGTGGGCACCGTCGCGGGCGTGCGGCGCGCCCACCCCAAGGCCGGCATCATCTGGCTGGATGCGCACGGCGACTGCAACACCCCCGAAACGACCCCCTCGGGCAACGTCCACGGCATGTCGCTGGCCGCGATCCTGGGCCGGGGCGCCGGGGAACTTGTGGCCTGCATGGACGGGCGTATTGTGTCGCCGGAGCAGGTTGTGCTCATCGGTGTGCGGGACTTGGACCCCGGCGAGCGGGAGTTCCTCCGCACGGCCGGCGTGCGGGTGTTCACCATGCAGGAGGTGGACCGGCTCGGTTTGCCGGCCGTGATGGAGCGGGCTCTGGAGCACTTGCGGCCGCACGTTGTGGGCATCCACCTCAGCCTTGACCTGGACGTGTTCGAGCCCAGCCTGGCGCCGGGCGTCGGTACGCCGAAAGCGGGTGGGCTCACGTACCGGGAAGGCCACCTGGCCATGGAGATCCTTGCTGAACAGCGCGTGCTGGTTTCCATGGAACTGGTGGAGGTCAACCCCATCCTGGACGACGCCAACCGCACCGCACAGCTGGCCGTGGACATGGCCCGCTCGGCGCTGGGGGCCCGCATCCTCTAGCTCGGAGGCCCGCTCTTTACCCGGCGCGCCCTTCTTTCGGCCGGCGCATCCTTGGACCCGCATCCCCGCCTTCCACCTGCCTCACCTGCCGCTGCGGCCGCGGGGCGAATTCGCGCCGCGGCCGTGGCCGGACGCAGGAAATGTCTGGGCCTGCACGGAAACTTGTAACCGCACCAAAAATCAATATTATCGACAAGGTCTGTGTGGGACGAGTCCGGGCCGGGGTTCACACCGCAGCTCATCGGTACCTGCGTACTTTCCGGGTAGGCCAGACCGCCTTAGCCGGCACGCTCCGCTTTCCGTCTGGCCACGCCCGCCTGAGGGCCAACGGAGGGACTCTCGCCACGCGCCGCCGACGGCAGAGGGGGGGTGAGCGGCTCTATCACCGGGTGACCTACGGTTTTCAGGCTTTGGAATCGTATCCCGATTGGAAATCGCAAGTACAGGAGGGGTTCACGAATGGCCTTTGCGCGCCGAGCCGGGCAGCTCGCGTTGCTTCTGACCCTGGCCTTGGCGGTCGCGGCCGGCCCGGCTTTCGCCCAGTCGCGCCTGGTCATCGCCTCCGGCACCGACGCGGTGACCCTGGACGCCCACTACATCACCGACTCGCCGTCCGCGACGGTGTCCGAGCACATCACCGAGCCTTTGTTTGAGTTGACGCCCGATGGCCGGATCGTGCCGCACCTGGTGGAGTCCTATGAGGTGTCCGACGACGGTCTGGTGTGGACGCTGCATCTGCGCCGGGGCATCCGGTTCCACGATGGGACGCCCTTCAACGCGGAGGCGGTCAAGTACAACCTGGACCGGATTCTGGACCCGGGCAACGCCGTGACCTTCCGGTTCCTGATCAGCCCGATCACGTCGGTGGACGTGGTGGACGAGTACACGGTGCGCCTGACGACAGCGGCGCCCTTTGCGCCCATCCTGGCCCACCTGACCCACAGCAGCATCGGCATGCAGAGCCCGGCCGCCATCCAGCGGTACGGCGCCGACTACAGCCGCAATCCGGTGGGCACCGGCCCGTTTCGGTTCAAGGAGTGGGTGCGCCAGGATCGCATCGTGTTGGAGCGCAATCCCGACTACTGGGGCGACCCGCCGCAGATCGATGAGATCGTCTTCCGGGTGGTGCCCGAGGACGGCGCCCGCATGCTGATGGTGCAGACGGGCGAGGCCCACGTAGCCGTGCGCGTGCCGCCCGAGATGGTAAGCGTGCTGGATCGGGATCCCAACATCGACGTGGTCAACACGCCCAGCGTGCGCACCATCTACATCGGCTTCAACACCTACCAGCGGCCGGATCGGCCCAAGAACCCCTTCACCGACCGGCGGGTGCGCCAGGCGTTCAACTACGCGGTGGACAACGCCGCCATCAACGAGTTCATCCTGGGCGGCATGGGCCGGCCGTCGGACGCGCCCATCGCGCCGGGCATCTTTGGCTACGCGCCCATCGGCGGCTATGAGTATAACCCCGAGAAGGCGCGCCAGCTCCTGGCCGAGGCCGGCTATCCCAACGGTCTCCGCGTCCAGTTCTACACGCCGTCCGGCCGCTACCTGAAGGACCTGGAGGTGGCCGAGGCGGTCCAGGCGCAGCTGGCCGAGGTGGGGATCGAGGCGGAGATCGTGACCCTGGAGTGGGCCACGTACCTGGCCGCCACCAACATGCCGCCGGATGCCAACGAAGTGCCCATGTTCCTGCTGGGCTGGGGCACGGTGACGGGCGACGCGGACTACGGCCTGTTCCCCCTGTTCCACTCCAGCCAGTGGGTGCCCAGCGGGTCCAACCGGATGTTCTACAGCAACCCCGAGGTGGACGCGCTGCTGGAGCGGGCCCGCACGACGCCGGACGACCAGGTGCGGCTGGCCGCCTACCGGGAGGCCATGCAGCTCATCATGGAGGACGCGCCCTGGTTGTTCCTGCACGCGGAAACGCAGCTAACGGCCATCCGCACCGAGGTGGAGGGAATCATCGTCCACCCGACGGAGCGGATCATCGCCAAGGACGCCCGGTTCCGCTAAGCGGCCGGGTGGCCCTCCCGGCGCCGGTCCGGTCCAGCGGGATCGCGGTGCCGGGTGGGGCGATCAATGGGGAGAGCGCGTCTAGGTAGTTCGGACGCCGCGGGAAGGAGGGGATCGCTCATGCGACCCCCTCCTTCTCTGCAACGGGGAGCGGAGGCAGGTGTCTCAGTACATCTTGCGCCGGCTGGCGCTGATGGTCCCGGTGCTGCTCGGGGTGTCCGTGATCGTGTTCATGATGGTGCGCATGATCCCCGGCGACCCGGCGCGGGTGATGGCGGGCGAGGCCGCCAGTGAGGTGGATGTGGAGCGCATTCGCCAGCAGTTGGGCTTGCATCTGCGCCCGGTGGTCCAATACGGCATCTTCCTGCAGAATCTGTTCCGGGGCGACTTGGGCCGCTCGACCCTGTCGCGGCTGCCCGTGATCGACGAGATCCAGGCCGCGCTGCCCAACACGGTGGAGCTGGCCGTGGCCAGCCTTCTCATTGCCATCGTCATCGGCGTGCCCGCCGGGGTCCTTAGCGCGCTGCGCCCCAACTCTTGGATTGACGCGATCAGCATGTTCATCGCGCTGGTGGGCGTGTCCATGCCCGTCTTTTGGCTGGGCCTCATGCTGATGCTGGTCTTTTCGCTTCGTTTGGGCTGGTTTCCGACGGCGGGAAACGACACATGGCGGCACCTGGTCCTGCCCGCCGTCACCTTGGGATTGTCGTCGGTGGCCATCATCGCGCGCATGGTCCGGTCCAGCATGCTGGAGGTGTTGCGCCAAGACTACGTCCGCACCGCCCGGGCCAAGGGCGTACCGGAGGGGCGGGTGGTGATGCGGCACGCCTTGCGCAACGCCCTCATTCCCGTGATCACCATCACGGGCCTCCAGTTCGGCAACTTGCTGGGCGGGGCCGTTCTGACCGAGACGGTCTTCGCCTGGCCCGGCATCGGCCGCCTGATGGTGGGGGCCATCACGGCCCGGGATTATCCCGTGGTGCAGGGCACGGTGTTGACGGTGGCCGTGATCTTCATCGTCATCAACCTGCTGGTGGATGTGTTGTACGCCTACATCGATCCGACGATCCGTTACGACTGAGACGGGGGGATAAGGGGTGGGGACGTGGCTGCGGTCCCATGAGAACGAAGCGGCCGGGGCGGCGGGCCCTGCCACCGCCGGCAGCCAGGTACTGCGCCGGCTCGGGCGCAACCGCCTGGCCATGGTGGGCCTGGCCATCATCCTGATGTTCCTTGCGATGGCGGCGTTGGCGCCGTGGATCGCGACCCACGACCCGCTGCGCTCCAGCTTCGGTCAGCGCCTCCAGGCCCCCTCCGCCGAGCACTGGCTGGGCACCGATGAGCTGGGGCGGGACGTGTTCAGCCGGATGGTGTACGGCGCCCGCATCTCCTTGCGGATCGGCTTCATCGCCGTCGGCATCGGCGCCCTCGTCGGGGTGCCCTTGGGCGCCCTCTCGGCGTACTACGGCGGGTGGATTGACTTGGTGGTCCAGCGCGTCATCGACGTCATGCTGGCGTTTCCCGGCATCCTGTTGGCCATCGTGCTGGTCAGCGCGCTGGGCGTTGGCCTCGACAACGTCATGATCGCGGTCGGGATCGTGTCGATCCCCGTCTACACGCGGCTCGTGCGGGGCTCCGCCCTGGCGGTCAAGCGCAAGGAGTTTGTGGAAGCGGCCCGCGCCGCCGGGGCCGGGGATTTGGCCATCATCGTGCGGCACATTTTGCCCAGCTGCATCGCACCGGTGATCGTTCAGTCGACGCTGCAGGTAGGCTCTAGCATCCTGTGGGCCGCGGGCCTGGGCTACCTCGGGCTGGGCGCGCAGCCGCCGACGCCCGAATGGGGCACGATGCTGAGCCGCGGCCGCCAGTACCTGTTCACGGCCCCCCACATCACCACGTCCATCGGTGTGGTCATCATGCTGGTGGTGCTCGGCTTTAACCTGCTGGGCGACGGGTTGCGGGACGCGCTGGATCCCCGGTTGAAGGACTGACCCGGTGCGCTCAGCCCGCCAGGACGTCTGCGGGGAATCCTGTGGCCGGAGCGGCCGCAAGGGCGGCGCCAGGACACACGGGCGCCGCCGGCGAATCCCACGGCGCGAGGTCGGCGGGGCCGGCGGCGGGATCAAAGGCGGCCACCGGTTGAGCCGCCGCAGGGGCGCGGGCGGGCGCGGCCATGGCCCAGCCGTGGGCCGTCAGCAGTTCCCAGCCCACCTGTGCCGCCATGGGCGTCTCGATCATCGCCAGGTACTCCCCGAGGCTGATGGGCACCCCCAGTTCCTGCAGCAGGAGAAACCCGCGCACAAAGGCGGAGCATTCGATCTCGTCGGGCACCTGGGCCCAGTGCAGGTCGCGGGTGATGGCCCGGTAGTGGGGTTTCTCGTCGAAATCCAGCACGTGCCCGAGCTCGTGGGCCAAAATGACCACGAGATAGGACAGGGGCTGGGTGCGCAGGTCCGGTACCCACACCCACAGCGTCCGGTACGCTGGATGGTACAGCCATTGGCCCGGCTCAGAGCTGATGCCGAGGCCCACGTTCAGCTGTTCCAGCTTGGCCAGCAGGCGCTGGACGTAGATGTTGCCGGGAAACAGGCGCCGCACCGCGCGGTGGGTGGGGTGCAGCCGGCCGCTTTTCGCATGCCTGGGCAAGGCCATCGCCTCCGTATGCAGGCCCCATTCCACAACCAGGCGCCCCGGTCCTTGGAGCAATGTCTGGCAGCGCTGCCAGCCGGCGAGGGCCTGGGGGGACGGTCATCCGCCGAAGCCGTGCGGGCGTCGCGGAGAGCCGTGGCCGGACCGCCGGGGCCCAGCGCAGGCGTGCGGAGAACGGGGAGAAGGGAGGATACCCATGACCGATTGGCAAGCCTTGCGAGAGAGCATCCCCGCCCTGCAGGGGCAGGTGTACCTCAACACGGGGGCCTCGGGCCCGCCGCCTGCGGCCGTGATCGAGGAGGAGGTCGCGTGGGTGCGCCGGCTGGGCGAAAGCGGCCCGGCCCGGGCCGACGTGTTGGCCGGCATGTCGGGCGTGCTGGGCCGGGTACGGAGTACCCTGGCGCAGCTCATCGGCGCCGGTCAGGACGAAGTGGCCCTCACCCACAGCTGCAGTGAGGGCCTGGCCATCGTGGCCGCGGGCTTGCCTTGGCGGCCCGGCGATGAGGTGCTCGTGTCCGACCTCGAGCACATCTCAGGCCTTTTGCCCTGGTTTCATTTGGCGCGAGAGCAGGGCGTTGTGGTGCGGCGGGTGCCGGTCAGGGGCGGCCGCTTGCTGGTGGACGACGTGCGTGCCGCCCTCACGGATCGCACGCGCCTCATCTGCATGAGCCACGTCGCCTACAACAGCGGGGCGGTCTTGCCGGTGGCCGACGTGGCCAGCCTCGCGCGGGAGCGGGGAGTCTGGCTGCTGGTGGACGGGGCTCAGGGCCCGGGGCAGCTGCCTGTGGACGTCAAAGCATTGGGGTGTCACTTCTACGCGGCCGCCGGGCAAAAGTGGCTGCTGGGCCCAGACGGCACGGGGTTTCTGTACGTGGACCGCGCCGCGCTGGACGCGGTGGTCGTGCGCTTTATCGGCTGGGCGTCGGTGGCCCACGAGGACCGGCCGGCGGAGGAATTCCGTTTCCATCCCGACGCGCGCCGCTTCGAAGTGGCGGGTCATCACGTGCCCTCCCTGGCCGCCCTCGGCAAGGCCGCGGCCATGTGGCAGTCCCTGGACGTGGCGGCGGCGCGGGAGCGGATCGTGGAGCTGGTGGCCCGGCTGCGGGCCGCGCTGGCTTCCTTGCCGGTGGAGATCCTCAGCCCGGGCCCGGAATCGTTGTGGTCGGGGTTGGTCGTTTTCCACATTCCCGGTGTCCCCGCGGAAGAAGCCGTAGCCCGGCTGTGGCAGCGGCACCGCATCGTGTGCCGCTGGCTGCCGTCGCCCCGGGCCGTGCGGGTGTCGGTACACGCGTTCAACAACGAGGACGATATCGACGCGCTGGTGGAGGCGGTGCGGGAGCTGGCCGCGGCGGGCTAGCTCCGCCACCTGACTCGGCGGGGCGGGGGGCTCCCGCGGCCCCGGCGCAGCTTGGGTTTCCCGAGGAGACTTGCCCATCGGGTGCCGGCACCCCTTGCGGCGTTGGGTGGATATGGTATAATCAGAGTCGCAAGGTCAAAGAAGGTCAAAAAAGGGAGGGCGACAGCGGGGCAACGATGAGCAGCCTGACCGACCGCATCGAAGCGTACCTGATGCACCTGCTGCTGCACTCCAAGGACGGTTACGTCGAAGTGCGCCGCGCCGATGTGGCCGATCGGTTCGCTTGCGTGCCTTCCCAGGTGACCTACGTGCTGGCCACCCGCTTCACGCCGGAAAGGGGCTTCCTCGTGGAAAGCCGGCGGGGTGGAGGCGGCTACATTCGCATCGTCGCCCGCCACCCGCGGCCCGAGCCCACGGGGCTGGGTGCGGTGTGGCAGCGCATCGGCGAGTCGCTGAGCGCCGGCGAAGCCGACGGGCTGCTGCGCTCCCTGGAGCAGGGGGGCTGGCTGACGCGGCGGGAGGCGGCCTTGATGCGGCAGATGCTGCGGCAGGAGGTCGAGTGGGCCCAGCCGCCGCTGGACTCACTGCTCAGGGCGGCCATGGTCAAGGGTATGCTAGTGATGTTGTCCAGCTCGCGCTCCGGGCGAGAACGCATAGGATGAGGTCCAGAAGGGGGCGGCCGCGGTGCTGTGCGACGTGTGCAAGCAAGCGGAGGCCACGGTGCATCTGACCCAGATCGTCAACGGCGAAAAGCGGGAGTCCCACTTGTGCGAGGCTTGCGCGCGCAAGGACAGCGACGCCGCCTGGTTTGAGCCGGTGTTCAGCTTCAACAAGCTCCTCGGGGGGCTCCTGGATCCGGAAGGCGCCACCGGTCTGGGCGGGCCGCCCGCCCGGGCGCGGGTGCGCTGCCCCAACTGCGGGCTGACCTTTGCCGACTTCAAGCGGCTGGGGCATCTGGGCTGCAGCGAGTGCTACGAAACCTTTGACCAGCAGCTGGAGCCGGTGTTGCGCCGCATCCACGGCAACACCACCCACACCGGCAAGGTGCCGGCCAAGGCGGGCAGCTCCTTGCGGCGCCGCCGGGAGATGGAGCGGCTGCGGCAGGAACTGCAAGCGGCCGTCGCGAAAGAGGAGTACGAGCGGGCGGCCCAACTGCGGGATCGCCTGCGGGCGCTGGAGCAGCAGCTGCACCAGGAGCAGAGCCACGGGGGCTGAGGAGGGCAGATTGATGTCGCTGCGGGAGATCATCAACCGGCCTGTCAGCGAATGGATGAAGGGCAGCGGCCCCGACCGGGACGTCGTCCTGGGCAGCCGGATCCGCCTGGCCCGGAACGTGGCGGGCGTGCCCTTTCCGGCCGTGGCCAGCGACGAGCAGCTGCAGCACGTGGTGGACTTGGCCCGCCAGGCGGTGGAGCGTTCCCCCGCCCTGCGGCGCATGCAGTTCGTGCCCATCGGCGCCTTGAGCCCGCTGGAGCGGCAAATCCTGGTGGAGCGGCACTTGATCAGCCCCCAGCACACGCGGGGCGTCAAGCACAAGGCCGTCATCCTCCGGGACGACGAAGCCGTCAGCGTCATGATCAACGAGGAAGACCACGTGCGCATCCAGGTGCTCATGCCCGGGCAGCAGCTCGCGCTGGCGCTGGATGTGGCCGATCGAGTGGATGAGGCCCTGGAGCAACACCTGCCCTACGCGTTTTCGGAAACCCGCGGGTATCTCACCGCGTGTCCGACCAACGTGGGGACGGGGCTTAGGGCCAGCTTGATGGTGCATCTGCCGGCCTTGGCCATGACCGACCAAATCAACCGGATCATCAGCGCCGTGGGCAAGTTCGGCCTGGTGGTCCGGGGGCTGTACGGGGAAGGTACCGAGGCCGTGGGCAACATCTTCCAGTTTTCCAACCAGGTGACGCTGGGACATGCCGAGAGCGAGATCGTGCATCACCTGATCAACGTCACCCGCCAGGTGATCGATCAGGAGCGCGAAGCCCGGCAGACGATCCTCAAGCGAAACCAGACCGGGTTGGAGGACCGGGTGCTGAGGGCTTACGGCATCTTGGCCCACGCCCGGCTGTTGTCCAGCCACGAAGCGATGCAGCTGTTGTCGGACGTGCGGCTCGGCATCGACCTGGGGCTCATCCCCGGGGTGAAACCGGAGATCTTGCAGGAGCTCTTGGTGCTCATCCGCCCCGCGCACCTGCAGAACCGGGTCGGCCGGGAGCTGTCGCCTGCGGAGCGGGACGAGCTGCGGGCCACGATGGTGCGCGAGCGCATAGTGGCTGGAAACGGCGAACAAAAATAGTGGGAAGGACGGTGAGGGGCATGTTTGGCCGGTTTACCGAACGCGCGCAAAAGGTCGTCGTGCTGTCGCAAGAGGAGGCCCGGCGGCTGGGCCACAACGTGGTCGGCACCGAGCATATCCTTTTGGGTTTGGCGGCCGAAGGTGAAGGCGTCGCAGCCCGCGCCCTGCAGGGCATGGGCATCAGCCTGGAAAAGGTACGCGCCGAAGTGGAGAAGGTGATCGGCAAAGGGGAAAGCCCGCCCCAGGGACAGATCGGGTTCACGCCGCGCGCCAAGCGCGTGCTGGAGCTGGCCTTTGACGAGGCGCGCCAGCTGGGCCACACCTACATCGGCACCGAGCACATCCTGCTGGGCTTGATCCGGGAAGGCGAGGGCGTGGCCGCCCAGGTGCTCAAGAACTTGGGCGCCGACTTGGACAAGGTGCGGCGCCAGGTGGTGGAGCTCTTGGGCGGCGGCGGGGCTCAGCCCGCGAAGGGCACCCGCACCCGCAAGACGCCGACCCTGGACCAGTTCGGCCGGGACCTCACCGATTTGGCCCGCGAGGGCAAGCTGGATCCCGTCATCGGGCGGGAGAAGGAGATCCAGCGGGTCATCCAGGTGCTGTCCCGCCGCACCAAGAACAACCCGGTGCTTATTGGTGAGCCCGGCGTCGGCAAGACGGCCATCGCCGAGGGACTGGCCCAGAAGATCGTCGCCGGTGATGTGCCCGAGACGCTGATGAACAAGCGGGTGGTCACCCTGGACCTCGGGGCGCTGGTGGCGGGCTCCAAGTTCCGGGGCGAGTTTGAGGAGCGCCTCAAGAAAGTGATGGACGAGATCCGCGCCTCGGGCGACGTGATCCTGTTCATCGACGAGATGCACACCATTATCGGCGCGGGCGCGGCCGAGGGCGCCATCGACGCCTCCAACATCCTGAAGCCGGCCCTGGCCCGCGGCGAGATCCAGTGCATCGGCGCGACGACGTTGGACGAGTACCGCAAGCATGTGGAGAAGGACGCGGCCCTGGAGCGGCGGTTCCAGCCGGTCATGGTGGATGAGCCGTCGGTGGAGGAGACCATCCAGATCCTCGAGGGCTTGCGGGATCGATATGAGGCCCACCACCGGGTGAAGATCACCGACGAGGCGCTGCAGGCGGCGGCCCGGCTGTCGGACCGGTACGTGACGGACCGGTTCCTGCCCGACAAGGCCATCGACCTGATCGATGAAGCCGCGTCCAAGGTGCGCCTGCAGGCGCTGGTGGCGCCGCCCGAGCTCAAGGAG